>NZ_DBNGVP010000152.1:0-21416 GCF_057119385.1 Archangium sp.
GACCCGGTCCAAGAAGGGGGCGAAGTGAACCCCGGCCAGCGTCGCTGACGCTCCGACTGTTCCGCTTGCTCCGGAACAGGCGTTCCACTTCGTCCGGAACGAGTGTTCCACATCGCCGGAATACGCAGCCTCCGCAGAAACTCTCGTTCGCGTCCCATTTCCCCACCCACACATGTCAGGATGGCGCGCTACAGAAGGGCTCCCACAAACGTTCCAGGGGCCTCATGTGCCACTGTCCCCGTCTCCAAAATGTCTCCAAGACTGGAGGGGACTCCGGGCGACAGGTGGGACTGGTGAGGACTGCCCCGTGGACTCGAAGTGCCTGGATTCACTCACGATTGAGCGAAAGGCGTGCGCCGTCGCGGGTTTGGGGCACCCCGTGTCCACAGGTTCAAATCCTGTCTCCCCGACCATCAGAAGGGCGCGGAATCCTAGGAGAAATCCTCGGGTCCGCGCCCTTCGTCTTTCCGGGGCCAGAGGCCAGCGGCGAACGAGCGGCAAGCGGAGGGAGCCTGTTCTCGGCGGACACGGGGACGCTCGGATTCGACGAGCGCTCCTGGTGCAATGACCGGGAGGGCGAGAGCGCCGTGTGCCCCACGGTGGGAGATGCGGTCGGATTGCGGGCTCAGGTTGCCAGGTGGACGAACCAGGACGCAGTGAAGACGGTGATGGCCCAGTTGCTACGGGGAACTGCGCGCTCCAAGCCCACCTTCAAACAACGCTTCTCTTTCATGCCCTTCTCCTCGTTCTGAGACTTCTTCATGAGTGCGGTGAACTTCCACTTTGCATTCAAAAGAAGGGCCATCAAGACGCCTACGACTGCCATGGGAATCGAACCCACTGCACCTGCCAACCTGAACCCACAATCCCCCCCCCCGACAACCCCAGCATATATCGGGGATGGAACTGGCGCATGACTCCCCGCGGCTTTCCTCCGGCCAGGTTGGCTCGGGCGCCGTGAAGTCGAGTTGATCGAGGCCCTTGCGCAGGTCCTCCACGTCAAGGTGACCGTACACCTCCGTGGTGATGGCCGGGTCCGAGTGCGCCAGCTTGGTCGTACCCTTGCGCACGTTGCCACACCGGACGGGCGTGTTCTCCGCGCATTAGGCATTGACGGAGGGCGCCCAAGTCCCTACTGTGGTCCGTGTTGTTGTTCGTCGCGGATTAGGCACTCGCCGGGTGACCCCAAACGGGGGCGCGGTGGCGGAGCTTGGCACATGCCAACGGATCGGAGCGGCTGAGCTTCCAGCCTTCCTGAGGTCCAGGGGCGACGAATGTCGGAAACAAAAAACCCCGGGGTCATCACCAGCGCATGCGCATTGGGAGAGGACGACCCGGGGACGGTGCATCGAACCTATGTCGAACCCTCCGGGTGTGCAACCCATTTCCGCCGTGGCCCTGACGAGGGTCTTGTCGCCCCCTCGCCTGGAGGCCTATCGCTTGAGCCCGAGCGACACGCCCCGCGTCCTTATCGGGCGCTACCGGTGGAACGTGGCGCTGTGCATGTCGCTGTACGGGCCGCTGGGCTATCTGGAGGTGGCCTTTCGCAACAGCCTCCACGAGGCGCTCACTGCATTCAAGGGAACACCTACCTGGTACGACCTCACCCCTGCGTGGTTGTCGTCACGCGAGCAGGGGGTGATCGCGGCCGCGAAGACGGAGTTGGGAAATCGCGGCATGCCGCTGGAGCCCGGCCGTCTGGTGGCCGAGCTCAGCTTTGGTTTCTGGACCAGCCTGCTGAGCCGCTCCTACGAGCAGGTCATCTGGCCCTCGCTGCTGAAGCCCGTCTTCCCCCACATGCCCCGGCGGGGGCGGACGCGCCAGCGCGTGGCGGAGCGCATGCATCAGGTTCGCAAGCTTCGCAACCGGGTCTTCCACCACGAGCCCATCTGGCGCTGGCCGGACCTCCCCCAGAGGTATGCGGTGCTGGGAGAGACTATCGGCTGGTTCGAACCGGAGTTGAGCCGCATCCTGCCGGATGCGCACACCTTCAACGAGGTTCATGCCAGGGGCTCGACGGCGTTCGAGGTGGACGTTCGATGAGGGCCGCGCGCACATGTGGCGGCCACGGGAGGCGCCATGAGCCGCTCTGAAACACGGTGGCCGGTCCTGCCACTGCGCTCCGTGGTGGAGACGCTCTTCGTCGGGCTGCCGGTGTCCCGGCATCAGGCGAAGGAAGGTGAGAAGGCCATCCACGAGCCGGTGCTCAGCGTGGGAGACATCGAGGCGGGCCGAGTCGCTCCTCGCGAGGAGTTGGTCGCGGTAGGGCTGCGCCCGGGGTCGCTGGAGCGGTTTCGCATCCAGGTGGATGATCTGCTCGTCTCTTGTCGGGGCACCCTCCAGAAGGTGGCGCGCGTTCCGGAGAGCGCGGCCTCGCTCCTCGTCAGCTCCAATCTCATCGTGGTACGGCCTGGGGAGAAGCTCATGCCCGCAGTGCTCCTGGCCTTGTTCCGGAGCGCCGCGTGGCAGGGTCGATTGAAGCTTCGCGCCCGGTCCTCATCGGGACTCGTCCAGCTCACCGTCAAGGATCTGGAGGACCTGCCCGTTCCCCTGCCGCCTCGGGAGTTGCAACGAGATCTCGCGGAACTCATCGAGGCGGAGCAGGCGCACCATCAGGCCGCGCTCCGGGCCGCGGACCTGCGGCGCGCGTTGGTGGATGGAATGGTCTCGGAAATCCTGTTGCCAACCGGAAGGGAGGAACTGCCACATGAACCCGGCAATGACTGAGTGGGTGGGGTTGTTGTGGAAGGCCACGGATGTCCTCCATTCGAATGGGGCGGTTACGCGCGACTCGGCGGCGGGCTACGTCTTCCGCCTGTTGGTGCTGAAGTTCCTGAGCGACGTGACGGACGGGCCTCCCGCCTCCGGCGTGCCTCGGTTCGTGGTGTCCACCTTGGCCCGCTGGTCCTCGCTGCGAAGTCACGCCTCTTCTGGGCTGGGCGAGCACGTCAACGATGCCTGCGCAGTATTGGAATCGGCGAATCCATTGCTCAGGGGACTCCTGACGCAGGCGGATTTCAGTTCCATCAGGTTGGGCGACCCGCTGTTGGCGAACCTGATTCAGACGCTCTCGGAGCTTCCTCGTCTGAGTGGAGCGCTGTTATCGGATGGGAGGCTGGGCGAGGTCTCTGACGGCTTCCTCCTCCGGCTGGCAGAGACGGGCGGGCGCAAGGAGGGCGAATTCTACACGCCGCCATCCGTGGCCCGCCTCCTGGCGGAACTCCTGGAACTGCGGGCTGGCATGCGCCTCTATGACCCGGTCTGCGGCGTGGGTGGATTCCTCGTGGAGTGTGCGCGCCAGGTCGCGTCCCGGTCCGCGATGAGCTTGCCCCACGCGGCGGCCTCGCTCGTGCTGCACGGACAGGAGAAGAACGCGGAGTTGTGGGCCCTGTGCCGGATGAACCTCCTGTTGCACGGCATCGTCGATGCGCGCATCGAGCTTGGCAACGCACTCTGGTCACCCCTGATGACGGAGCAGGGACGACTGAACGAGTACGACGGGATTCTGGCGGATCCGCCGTGGAATCTTGACAACTGGGGCGCCGAGCGGGCCGGGGAGGATGCCTTTGGCCGGTTCAATCCGGTACCGCCCGCGCACAACGCGAATTACGCATTCGTGCAGCACTGCCTCGCTGGCCTCGCGGAAGGGGGAAGGGCGGCGCTCCTCCTGCCGCGCGGAGTGCTCTTCCGCAGTGGCGTCGAAGAGGACATCCGCCGCAAGCTGCTGGAAGAGGATCGGTTCGAAGCCATCATCGGTCTGCCTGGAAACCTGCTCTACGACGTCTCCATCGCACCCGTCGTGCTGGTCCTGAGGAAGGGCAAGCCCGCCGGCCGGCGCAAGCGCGTCTTGTTCATCGATGCTTCCGATGCCGGCGTGAAGAAGGGCAGACGGCGCGCACTGTCACAAGAGGACATCGGCACCATCGTGAAGGCGTTCCAGGGCTTTGGAGGTGACGAGCGCCAGGTGCGTGCGGTTCACCTCGATGAGATAGCCAGGCTCAACTGGAACCTGACCGTCGAGCGATATGTGAAGCGCGAGGACGAACGCGAGCACCTTGATTTGGACGAGCAGCTTGCCGCGCTCGCGGATGCCGAGCAGCAGCGCGACGAGGCCGCACGGCGCATGGATGCCGTTATCAGCAGGCTGAGGCGTTTCTCTCCTTCCTCCTCTTGAGGGCACCACCGTGGGTGGCAAGTAAAGCGGTGATGAAGCGGCCAGGCAGCCACGGGCGAGGAGGCCCACCCCCGGCGTTCAAATCCTGTCTCCCCGACCATCAGAAGGGCGCGGAATCCTTGGAGAAATCCTCGGGTCCGCGCCCTTCGTCTTTCCGGGGCCAGATGCTCGGCGTAGCCAGTCACCCCGTGACTCCTCGTGTCCACGAACTGAACGGCTCCGTCTGATAAGACGGTGCGTTCACTCCGAGAGCGAGGGGTCATGCCTCCGGTAACAACGACGCAGAATGCCGCCGGCCTCGTCCTGGATGGAGAGCGTTTCTTCACCCGGATGAAGGCCTTGCTGACCGCTGTCCGCCAGAGCGCCCCCAACGCGGGGACCTATATCCGCATGGCCTCGTGGTCCGCCGACAGTGAGTGTGAGGTCGGCGGGCCTGGAGACCGCACCCGTCTGATCGCCGAGCTGCGGGCGGTCGCGTTGGCTGGCCACAAGGTGGAGCTGATCCTCTGGCAGCCGAGCCAGTCGGATCGCGCGGTCAACGCCATGGCACGTGCCGTCCACACGCAGAACACGGAAGTCCACCGCCTGCTGCACGACACGATGAGTGGCCGCATCCGTGTCTACCTCGAGAGCTACAACGGGTGGGCGGGGACCGCGACCCACCAGAAGCTCTTCATCGCGTCGATCGCCGGGCAGCGCACCGTCCTCCTCGGCGGCATCAACCTCGAGAACCACTACTACTCCAATGATGCCCACCACCCGCTCGCCCAGAACTTCTGGCACGACACGGCCGTCGAGCTGAGCGGCCCCGCCACGACGGCCGTCGAGGCCGAGTGGGTCCGGCGCTGGAACAAATCGGGCATGGCCCTGACCGCCAACACGACCGCGCAGGCGGCCCATGCGGCGGTCGGCGGCGCTCCCGTGAGTGTGACCATTGCCACGACCAATACGGAGACCTCCACTCGCGTCAATGACATCCGGGACCAGGTGGTGGCCGCGATCGGCGCCGCCAACAACTACGTCTACCTGGAGAACTACGCCGTCTGCGACCCCGCCATCATCACCGCCTTGAGAACCCGGATGGCGGCCGTGCCTGCCCTCGAGGTGATCATCGTCGTGCCGCATGAGCTCACCGGGGATGACTACCCCTACCGCTACCTCATGCGGCACACCTGGCTGAAGCTCGCCTCGACGAACTTCCGCTCCCTCACCCTGCGCGTCCCCGGGATGCCCCTGCCCCGGAGCCTCCTGCGCGCCAGCCGCCCGCGGTGCACCGTCCGCGAGGACCCGAACGCGGGCAACCTGTCCCGGAGCGTCTCCTCCACTTTCTCCAACAGGTGGCTCGAGAACGATGCCCTGGTGTTCAGCGGCGGAGGCCAGGCAGATCAGGCCGTCAAGCTCGTGGACATCATCGACATGGACACGGACTTCCGTATCTATGCGCCCGTCGTGAAGAGCGGCGGCGCTCCCAACGCCATCTATGTCCACTCGAAGCTGATCCTCATCGACGACAGGATCCTGATCGTCGGTTCCGCCAACTGGACGTACCGCAGCATGGTCTATGACGGGGAGATCGCCGCCCTCATCGACAACCCGGCCATCGCCACCGCCGCGCGCACGGCGTTGTTCGGTCATTACAACGCGCCCACCGTGCTCACCCCCGCGAACTGGGCAGCCACGGCGGCGGCCAACGAGGCCGGCTTCGGCGCGCTCCCGAACGGGAGGCACGTCATCGTTCCCGTCCCCGAGACGAGCTTCCAGCGCACGCTCCCCGGGCACAGCGGCAACTTCACATGGTACTGAGCCCGGGGACCTGGGGCTGCAACACGGGCCCGCGTCCCCTTACCCCGTCCCGTGTCTCTCCGTTTCCCGTAGGCGGCTTCCGAGGGAGCGCCCGTTGGACATGGCGGCCCCTCCAGGGGGAGGCTCTCGTGGCCGGGCGTCGTTCCCGGCGTGGCCCGGGATTTGCCTCGGGCCGGACCATTGCTTCGTGCCGGGGATGTCATGATGAAACGACGTGATTGGATGCGCATGGTGTGCGTGGGTGGGCTCTTGCTGGGAGGGGGAGTGGGCTGCGACCTGCTCCAGTCGGCCCGGTCACCGGAGCTGAAGCTCCCCACCCGGTTCGTGGAGAAACGTCAGAGCGCGCAGGCGGGAACGCTGCAACAGGCGCTCACCTCCATCCAGGGCCTCTATTTCGGGGAATTGGAGCTGGTGGCCTATGACTACCGGCCCGGAGTGACCATTCCGCAGACCGGCCAGCACTTCGGGGGCAACGGCACGCGGGATTGGAGCTACTGGGTGGTGCTGCAGAGCGGACACGACGCCGCGCGCGACAACGTGCTCCAGCCGGGCCAGCAGATCGACATCAGCGCGCTCGACAACGGCTACTCCACGCCGCCCGAGCAGGACTTCGTCGATCAGGTCGGCAGCTTCGACATCGACCTCTTCGAGGTCTACCTCTACCGGACGGGTGTCATCTCCAACAACACCTACTACGGCATGAACGCGGACGGGAACGGCTCGCCGGTGCACCCGTTGCACAAGTATCCCGCGCTGGCCTCGCTGGACGACCACTTCTGCGCGCCCGAGTTCCCCGGACAGCCCTCGAACATCCAGGACGTGAATGTCTTCTTCGTCCGCTCGGACTGGTTTCCGCGGTCCGTCGTCGTCAACACCCGGCAGGAGGCCACCACCTCGCCGCCGCGGCTCGTCATCGACCACACGAGCATCCCGCTCACGCCGGACCAGGAGAGCCTCGTGCTCAGCCTGGTGAACAACGGCACCCAGCGCCGGTTCTACTCCAACCTGCTGTTCATCCCGTTCTCGGGCCCGGTGTCGGTGGACCTCACCGGCACGGGCACCCCGGTCGGCGGTGGCACCACGCCGGCGCCCCATCACTACGTGGCGGGCGACTTCCGCATCTCCGTCAACTTCGACCTGTCGGACATCATCGATGAGTCCGCCACGGACTTGAGCGTTCCCCGCGTCCGGTACAAGGGAGACGCCCAGCACGTGCCGTTCGGGCTCTCCGTCTCGTTCGATCCGCTCTGACGGGAGGCCGGCTCTCGGAGTCCTTCGTGAATCAAGCCTGGGGCCTCGAGTGCTGGGTGGGCGTCCGATGGGGTGTTCCGCTCATGAGGTGCCGTGCCTGCGAGCTGGGCAACGCGGATGGCTGCGCGGGGGTGGCCTCCCTGTACAAAGGGGTCCGCAATGGTCCCCCGGCGGACCTCTCGGTGGTGTTGAGCTTCTTCTCGCGCGCGTGCGACCTGGGCAAGCAGGAGGCGTGTGAGACGCTCCAGGGCCGCGCCGGGGGGCCCTGAAGCGGACCCCGCGCATCATTCTCGCCATCCGCTTCCGCTTGAATCAGTCCGGCGAGGATGCCGTCTCGTGGGTCCGAGCGCTTGCGCTCGATGAGTTCCTCCAGTCAGGGAGACGGCGCGTTCTCCGCCAGCACGCGATCCAACGCCTCCGCCTCCCGGCGCAGCTCCGGGTCCGCGTCCCGTGGCACCTTCGCCACGTGGGCGCGCGCGCGGGCCGGGTCCGTCTTCGCCAGGGCCATGGCCTGGTAGAGGTTCGCGCGGGGGTGCTCGGCGTGCGCGTCCAGCACGGGCGCCAGCACCTGCGCCGCCCGTGCGTCCTCGCCCCGCTCCAGCAGGGACATGGCCAGGTCGCAGGCCGGTCCCGGCTCGGAGGGGGCGCGGGCATGCGCGAACTCCAGCAGCTCCACCGCCCGGGAGCGCTCTCCCGCCAGGTCCAACGCGAGCGCCAGCCCGTGCATCACCTTCACGTCCCCGGGGGCCTCGTGCAGCGCCTCCTCCAGCAGCCGGCGCCCCTCCTCCACGTCTCCCGCTTCCAGCCGGGCCATCCCGTCGCGATACAGGTCCGTTCCCACCGAGGTCTCCTCGCACCACGCGGCGCGTCAATCACGGGTCCGCAACTTCCGGACGTCGAACTCCGATAATCCGAGAGGAAGCGTTCCCCGAAGGTTCCCATGCTCGTCCGCAATTCCCCAGTGTCGCCTCGCCGCCCGGTCAACTCCACTCCGGAGACGTCCGCCGAGGCGCCGTCCTCCGCCGTGGCCCCCCAGGCGCGTCCCGCCCCCCAGGACACGTTCACCGGCGCGGCGAGCGCGCTGCAGCGCACGGCGAAGGTGGGCGCCGCGCCCGCGGGCAACCACGGCACGCTGATGCGCGAGTACCTCACCGGTGCCCGCCCGCCTCCCGCCGACTTCGAGCAGGTCATGGGCTACAAGCCCTACGCCATCCAGACGAAGCACGGCCAGCGCATGCAGGATCCGTTCGGCGATGCCTCCGCCCCGGGGAAGATCGGCCCGGACAAGGAGTTCGATCCCGCGGCCAAGACGCACGACTACGGCTACGACCTGCTGCGCTACTACGCGAAGAAGGGCACGCCGCTCGGGCCCGAGGCGCGCAAGGCCGCCGATGCCCTCTTCCGCGAGGACCTCTTCCACTACGCCAATGACCAGAAGGGCCTGGGCAGCCGCCTCAAGTTCCGGGCCTGGGCGCAGATCTACGCCACCGCGGTGGAGCTGAACTCGCGCGTCCAGCACTACGGCCCTCCGTGATGTACCGCGGGCAGCGCTGAACGGGCTGGGCTTCTCCAGCGCGCCGGTGGAGGATCTCCGGATGCGGAACCTGGACCGGCCCCTGGCGTTTCCCACGGCGCGACGCGATCCGGAGAGCGGCTACACCCTGCATGGCAGGCGGTTCGACGACCCCTACGCCTGGATGGAGCGGCTCGAGGCCCCGGAGACCCAGGCGTGGATCTCCGCGCAGGAAGCCGTCACGCACAGCGTGCTGCGCGCGGTGCCGGGACGTGATGCGTTGAGGGATTTGGTGGCTCGCTCCGCGCGGTATGCACGGCTCTCCCCGCCGATTCCCGCCGGGCCGCACGGACGCGAGTTCCTCTGGCGGGCCGACGCCAGCGACGACAAGCTCAAGCTCATGCTCCGGCGCCACGAGGGCGCGCCGCTCGAGACGGTGCTCGACCCCAACACGTGGGCGAGCAACGAGGCCCTGGTGTTCGCCGTACCGTCCCCCGATGGGGCGCTGGTCGCGTTCGGCAAGGCCGTGGGCAGCACCCATGACGCGGTGATCCACGTGCTCGACGTCGAGACGGGGCGGCTGCTTCCCGACCGGCCCCGCGGGACGAGCCACGCGTCCCTGGCCTGGCGGCCCGATGCGTCCGGCTTCTTCTATGCGGCGTGTCCCGAGCCGGGCGAGGTGCCCGCGGGCGACGAGGCGCACTGGAACGCCATCTACGAGCACCGGCTCGGGTCGGGCCCGCCGGCCCGCCGCGTCTTCGGCGACGACCAGGTGAAGGAGTACTGGTGCTCCGTCAAGGTCAGCGAGTGCCGCCGCTTCGCCGTGCTCTCCAAGTGGGACTACGTGCACGCCAACGCCGTGTACCTCCTGCGCCTCGCCGATGACGTGCTCCTGCCGGTGGCTCCCGCTCTTCGGTCCCTCAATCAGGTGCAGGTGATCGGCGACTCGCTGCTCATCCACACCGACCTCGATGCGCCGCGTGGCCGGCTCTGCGTCGCGTCACTGACGGCGCCCACGGAGTGGCGGACGCTCATCCCCGAAGGCCCGGACACGCTGCAGACGGTCGCTGGCGTCGGTGGCCGGCTCTACGCCGTCTCCTCGCATGCGGCGTCCCATCGCGTGCGCATCCACGCCGGGGACGGCACCTTCCTCCGCGACCTCGTGCTGCCCGCCCTCGGCTCCGTGAATCGCAACGAGGGGGAAGGCATCGTCAGCGGCATCAGCGGCCCCTGGCGAGGCGACGCGGTGTGGGTGAGCTTCATGTCCTACGTGCAGGCACCCTCGGTCTATCGGTATGACTACGCGGCGGACCGCCTGGTGCCGTACCACGTCCCCGACGTCGGGCTCGATGCCTCCGAGTACGTGACGGACCAGGTCTGGTACGAGTCGCTCGATGGGACGCGGGTGTCGATGTTCATCATCCACCGGAAGGACCTGCCTCGCGACGGGCGCCAGCCCGTGCGTCTGAGCGGCTACGGTGGCTTCAACATCTCGGTGGAGCCGCGCTTCACCGCGCTCCAGGCCGCCTGGCTGAAGCTGGGCGGCGTGCTCGCCTTCGCCAACGTGCGAGGCGGTGGCGAGTACGGCCGATGGCCTTCGTGCCGGCGTTGAACGACCGGACCGCGCCGCCGCACGATCCCCTCAAGATGGTCGCCAGGCTCCAGGCGGAAGGCACGCGGGGCGGACCCTATTTCCTGCTGCCGCTCCGGGACTCGGGACACGGCGGTGGCACCACGCTGTCGGCGCTCATCGAACAGGACGCCGACGAGCTGAGCTTCTACTGCCAGGCGCTCGACGTCGTGCCCGTGGCGGCCACGCCATAAACACGGACCGACTGGCCAGACCGGGGCCCCCCCGGACCCGATCTGACCAGCCAGTGCCGTGCCCCCTCCGCAGGTCCAGCCCGGAGCCTCGCGAAAGGTTTCCGGACGGACTGCCCTCACGGACATGGAGCCGGTGACCTGGAAAATCATGCAGAAAAATCCATACGCGATGGGATGTGGGGCAATGTGCCCTGACTCCTGGAGGACAGCGGAGCGGCCAGGCGCACGCCGCGCTTCCACGTGGCGCGGGCCATGCCGCGGTGCACCAGCGCGAGTTGACGGGGTAGGGGGGCCGCTGTAACTGAGCCGCCCATGTCCCAATCCCCTGGTGAAATGTCCTGGCTTGCGCCCTTGCGCGTGCTGGCGGACGTGGGTCTCCCGGGGGTGCCTGCCTCGCATCGTCACGGCGTCCGGGGGCGGCTCGTCACCACGGCCAAGCAGTGGGTGCTCGGCGGCCTGGCGCCGTTGCAGCGCGAGCTGTTGGCCGCTCAGGGGCGCTTCAACGCGGCGCTCGTGGAGGGGCTGGAGGGACTCCCCCGTCTGCGCGAGCTTCCCGTGCGCACCCGGCTGCGCGAGCTCGCGGAGCAGGCCACCCGCCCGGCGCTCGGGCCCGCGTCCGCTCCCGTCGCCGCGCTCCGTCTCTCCGGCAGACAGGTCATCGAGCGTCAACGCGATTGGAACCGCGCCGCCATCGAGCTGCTGCTCGAGGCCGGTGAGGCGTGGCCGATGGGGACGGAGCCGCTGCTCGCGCGGTGCGAGGCCCTGGCGGGCCGGGCGGATGTGGTCGGGGAGTTCCTCGCTGGGCCCCAGGACAGGCTGCTGCATCCGCTGTGGCAGGAGTTGATGCGCCGTCAGGTGGCCTTCAACCACGGCTTCGTCCAGGCGGTGCGCCGGTGGATGGGGAGCGCGCGGCCGATGCTGGTGATGCCCGCCCCCGAGGTCTACGAGGCCTGGTGGCGCGCGCGCGAGCCCGGGGAGATGGCGGCCGCGAACGCGGCACTCGCCGGGCTCGAGCGGCGTCCGACCATCAGCCTGGTGACGCCCGCGTACAAGACGCCCGTGCCCATGCTGCGCGCGTGCATCGAGTCCGTGCTGGCCCAGTCCTACCGGGACTGGCAGCTGTGCATCGTGGACGACGGCTCGCCCTGCCGTGACGTCGAGCGGACGGTGCGCGAGTACGCGCGGAGGGACTCGCGCATCGTGTTCCAGCGCATGCCGGACAACGGGGGCATCGCGCGGACCACCAACGCGGCCCTCGCCCTGGCGAGCGGCGAGCTCATCGGCTTCCTCGACCACGACGACATGCTGGCGCCGCACGCGCTCGCCGAGGTGGCGCTCCACCTGGAGGCGCACCCGGACACGGACGTCCTCTACTCGGACGAGGACAAGCTGGACGCGCAGGGCCGGCGGTACGCGCCCTACCTCAAGCCCGGGCCGTCACCGGAGCTGCTGCGGGCGCTCAACTACGTGTGCCACTTCCTGGTGGTGCGCGCGACGCTGCTGCGCGAGGTGGGAGGCATCCGTCCGGGCTTCGAGGGCGCGCAGGACCACGACCTGGTGCTGCGCCTGCTCGAGCGCACGCCGCGCTTCGCCCGCATCCCCCGGGTGCTGTACCACTGGCGCACGCACCCCGGCTCCACCTCGCACGACGCGAGCGCCAAGCCCGCGGCCTCCGAGGCCGGACGCCGGGCCGTGGAGGAGCACCTGCGCCGGCTTGGGGTAGCGGGAACGGTGGAGACCCCCTCTCCGGGCATCTATCGCGTCCGCTACCCGGTGCCGGACACGCCCCGGCTCTCGGTGCTCCTCGCCGGGCCCGGTGAGCCGTCCGAGGCCGGGCTGCGCACGCTGCTGGCGCGCATCGACTGGCCGGACTGGGAGCTGATCGCCGTGTGCGAGCCGGACAGCGCCCGGGCCCTGGAGGCATGGGCGGCCACGGAGCCGCGGCTTCGGCTCTGCTCGCCGCAAGGGGCGAACGGCTGGGCGGCCCGGTGCAACCGCGCGGCGCGGGAGGCCACCGGCGCGCTGCTGCTCTTCCTGGAGCCGGGGCTGGAGCCGGCCGGGCCCGGTTGGCTCGAGGAGCTGGCCTCGCAGGCGCTCCGTCCGGACGTGGGCGTCGTGGGCGGCACCGTGCTGCGCAACGACGCCCACCTGGCGTGCGCGGGCCTCTTCCTCGACGCGAGCGGGCACGTGGCCCCGGCCTTTGGCGGCCTGCCGGACCCCGCGCTCACCGCCTTCGGAGGCACCCATTGGCCACGCAACCTGCTGGCCGTGCCTGGCGCGTGCCTCATGGTGCGCCGCGAGCTCTTCGAGGCGCAGGGCGGCTTCGACGAGGGCTTCTCCGAGGGCGGGGCCGATGCCGACTTCTGCCTCCGGGTGCACGGGACGGGAAGACACATTCTCGGCACGCCCCATGCGCGGATGGTGCGGCACGAGGGCGGTGGTGCCGCGCCGCTCCCGGAGCAGGACAGGGCCCGGCTGCGCACGCGCGCGGCGGAGCTGCTCGTGGCGGGAGACCCCTTCTTCCATCCGAACGTCGAGGGGATTCTCCCGGAGTGGTGCCAGGTGGGCAGGAGCACCCGGCGGGCCGGGGGCTCGCTGGAGTAAGACCCGCGTCGCCCGAAGTTCAATCATTCAGGAGCGGAGCCGTGGCACAGCAACTCGGAGATGAGGCGCAGCAGGCGGGGGGCGAGGCGGAGAAGGCGTGTGCCCGGTGCCAGGCGTTGCAGCGGGAAGTGCGGGAGCTGCGCGAGGCGAGGGATCGGGCACTGGAGGACCTGGCGCGGGCGCGCGAGGAGGTGAACACCCTGCGGCTGTTGCGCGCGCAGCAGGGCGAGCCTCCTCCCGCCGCTCCCGCAGAGCCGGAGTCGCTGCCGCTGCGCTACGTGCTGGTGGATCAGCTCAACCTGCAGCTCAAACGCAGGCTGGGCCCGCTGCACGTGGGCACCCGGCGGCTCATCCGGCTGGTGAAGGGCGGAGGCGACTCGTGAAGCCCGCGGGGCCGGGCGTGCGCCAGGCGGATGTCGTCATCCCCATCTACGCGGACGTCGCGCTCACCCGCTCGTGCATCGAGTCGGTGCTGCGCCACACGGGGGAGGCGCTCGGCACGCTCATCCTCGTCAACGACTGCTCTCCGGACCCGGAGATGGCGCCCATGCTGCGCGAGCTGCGCGAGCGCCATTCCCAGGTGGTGTTGCTGGAGAACGAGCGGAACCAGGGCTTCGTCGGCTCGGCCAACCGGGGCATGTCGGTGCGCACCCGGGACGTGGTGCTGCTCAACAGCGACACCCTGGTGACCGGGGGCTGGCTGACGGAGCTGCTGGAGGTGGCCTACAGCAGCGATCGCATCGCCGCGGTGGTGCCGCTGTCGAACAACGCCACCATCTGCTCGGTGCCCGCCTTCTTCGGCGAGACGAAGATGGAGGTGTTGCAGGGCACGGAGCTGCGGTTGGAGGAGCTGCGGCCCCGGTTCAGCGAGCTGCCCACGGGCGTGGGCTTCTGCCTGCTGCTCAAGGACGTGGTCCTGAACATGCTGGGCGGGCTCGATCCGGTGTACGGCCGCGGGTACAACGAGGAGAACGACTGGTGCCTGCGCGTGCAGCGCAGCGGGATGAGGGTGGTCCGCGCGAATCGGGCGCTCGTCTATCACCTGGGCTCGGTGTCCTTCGGTGAGGAGCGCAACGAGCTGGAGCGGCGCAATGCCCGCATCCTGCTCGGGCGCTACCCGCACTACACCCGGCAGGTGGGCGACTTCAGTGGCACGCTGGAGGCCCAGGTGGCCGCGCACTACGTGAAGCGCCGGCTGGGCAGGGTGTCCGTGTGCATCGACGGGCGCCACATCCTCGGCGTCCGGGTGAACGGCACGGGCATCTACGCGGCCGAGCTGGTCAAGGCGCTCTCGGCGCACACGCAGCTGGAGCTGTCGGCGAGCGTGCGCACGGAGGAGCAGCGCGAGCTCTTCCAGTCCCTGGGCATCCCCCTGGTGGAGGGGGAGAAGCTGCGGCCCGGCACGCAGGTGCTGCACCGGCCGGCGCAGGTGTTCCAGCCCGAGGAGATGCGCTTCCTGCTGGAGGCTCCGGCGCACTCGGTCATCACCTACCAGGATCTGATCGCCTACCGGGCCGCCACGGCGCATCCCCACTACGACATCTACCGGAACTACCGGGCGCTCTCGTTCGCCCTGCTGCACGCGGCGCAGGCGGTGATCGCCATCTCGGAGCACAACCGCCAGGAGATCCTCTCCGAGTTCCACCTCCCCCCGGAGCGCGTCCACGTCGTCTACCACGGGGTGGACGCGGAGACCTTCCGGGCACGCGACGAGCGGGGCAACCGCCGGGTGCTGGAGTCGCGCGGCATCTCCGGGCCCTTCTTCCTGTACGCCGGCAGCGATCACACGCACAAGAACCTGCGGCTGCTGGTGGAGGGCTACCAGATGTTCCGGGCGCGGTGGCGGGGCCAGACACCTCCGCCGTCGCTCGTCTTCATGGGGCCGTGCTCGCAGGTGAAGGGCGCGCTCTACCGGGAGACCCTCTGGCCGGAGGGGGTGATGTACCTGGGGCTGCTGCCCGCGTCCGAGGTGCGGGTCTTCTTCCAGGAGGCGCTCGCGTACGTCTACCCCACCACCTACGAGGGCTTCGGCCTGCCGGTGCTCGAGGCCATGGCGGCGGGGACGCCGGTGCTCTGCTCCAGCCTCACCTCGGTGCCCGAGGTCGCGGGCGATGCGGGGCTGTACCTGCGCGAGTTCTCCCCGGAGGAGATGTCCCGGCGGCTGTCGGAGCTGGCCACGGACGCCGGGCTGCGGCGGCGGCTGGTGGAGGCGGGCCACGAGCAGGTGAAGCGCTTCACCTGGAAGGAGACGGCCCGGCGCACGGAGGCGGTGTACCTGTCGGCCATCGACGGCACGCCGGAGGTGTCGCTGCACCAGAAGCAGGCGCTCTCCACGCTCTTCGCACGCTCCCTGGACGCGGAGGCGCGGGCCCGGGCGGCCGAGCAGCGCGTGCGCGAGCTGGAGGAGCAGCTCGCGGTGGCCTCGCTGCCCGGCTTCGGGCTGGTGGAGCCGCTGGTGAAGGCCGTGGCCCGGCGCAAGGCGAAGCGCGAGTAGCGGTCGCGCTACTGCGCCACGGAAGGGGGGCGGCGGGTCCAGACCTGCCCGACGACCTCCCGGTACTCGAGCTCGCCGGTGTGCTGGTAGCGGGTGCCGCAGGCCTCGAGGGCCGCGGCGGCGAACGGACGGTGCGTGTAGTGGGCGATGACGAGCACCCGGGGCGCATCTCCGAGCCGCTCGCACACCTCCGGCCCTTCCTGCACGCCCGAGATGGGGATGGCGCGCTCGTCGGCGTCCGGCCCGAAGAAGGTCTCCAGGTAGTACCGGTAGACGGAGAGGTTCGGTGCCCAGGTGTAGAGGAGGGCCGAGGACGCGTCGCCGTGGGTACGCAGCCAGCGCGTCACCTCGCGGTACCCGTTACGCTCCTTGGCGTAGTAGCTCCGCACGTCCGTGACGGAGCTGGCGACGAGGAGTGCGAGGGGGATGGCCACGATGCTCACGCGCGAGAAGGCGGCCGCGAGCAGGAGCCCGGTGCCCAGGTACACCGTCGGCAGCAGATAGAGGTAGTAGCGCGGGTGCAGCATGCCAGCCCGCATCGTCACGAACCCGATGAGGCTCGCGTATACGGTCGAGAGCACCAGGAGGGCCAACAGGGTCCGCCACACCCCGGCCCCCTCGGTGCTTCGCCCGAAGAGGCGCCGGCCGGCCGCGAGCAGCAGGGCGGCCCCACCCAGGAGCAGGACCCAGGTGCCTGGCAGCTCGAGCACGCACTGGAGCGCCCCGCGCAGCGCCTCCTGGACACCGAACTCGCGCCAGCGCACGCCCCCCTTCGACGTGAGGAGGATGGTGTGCGCGTTCAGCACCAGCCAGGGGACACACGCGAGCGGCACGAGGGCGAGCCGGGCGAGCGCGCGGTAGCGCTTCGTGTGCAGGGCGGCCACTCCGTAGCTGCCGAGCAGCAGCGCGCAGAAGACGGTCGCGTTGTAGTGCGTGTGGCAGCCCAGGATGAAGAGGCCGAGCTCCCCGTAGCCAGGCAGCTCCGCCTGGGCGAAGCCGGTGCGCCAGCGCTCGAGCCAGCGATCCGCGAGGATGCCGGTGAAGAGGGCGCCCAGGCCGTAGGCGCGGCACTCCTGGGAGTATTCGATGAGCGCGACGGACACCGCGCTGATGACCAGCGTGCACAGGTACGCGCGCCGCATGAAGGGCTCGCGGGCCTTCATGGCGCGGCGCGCGAGGTAGATCAGCCACAGGCAGCCGGCGAGCGCGCTCACCAGGCGCAGCGAGAACTCGCTCGAGCCCAGCACCGTCACCACGGCCTTGGTGAGCAGCTCGTACAGGGGCGGGCTCTGCTCGCCGCCCTTGGCCGTCCAGAACGAATCCCCCGGGGTGACCTCGAAGACGCTGACCCTCCGGAAGCTCGAGTGGCCCCACTTCAGGGGGTGCTGACGCACCATCGACGAGGTGAAGAGCTCGTCGGTCCAGAGTCCGTCGTGGCCGAGCTCGTGGAAGCGCAGCACGCAGCCCGCCGCGAGCAGCAGCGCGAGGGTGATGAGCCATGCGCCACGATGCTCAGTTCTCGCCACCACGGGCCCTTCTCATCAGCCACTTGCTGAGGGCGTGCACCGCGGGCAGGTGGGACTTGATGGCCTCGTTGGCCCCGTCCGCCAGCTTGTAGCGCAGCGGTGGTACCTCGATGCGCGGGGCGGGCGGAGGCGGGGGAGGAGGCGCCATCATGTGCACGATGCGGCGCCGGGCCGGCTCGGGCAGCCGCCGCACGGGCAGTGCGGGGACCTTCACCCGGGCCGCCAGCGTGGGGTAGGCCCGCTCCAGGTACGCGCCGACCGTCAGGGTGCGCGCGTGCTCCCGGAGTGCCTCGAACCTGGGCGCCATGTGCGGGCGCAGCTTCAGACACGCCTCCACCGCGGCGACGAGCGCCGAGGGGGTGAGCGCCTCGAGCACCTCGCCCACTCCGAACCTGCGCACGACCTCGGGGGGATTGCCCGTCGGGCCGACGACCACGGGCGCGCCCAGGTCCAGCGCGGCCTCGAAGGTGGTGAACGAGAACGTCTCGGGCCACACCGCGGCGATGGTGACGACGTCGGCCGGGAACCGGGCGGCCAGCGCCCGCAGCTCCTCGGCGCCGCGGTAGCGCCGGTGCGTCACTCCCTCGGGAAGCGGCATGCCGAGCTCACCCCAGATCTCCACGGCATGGCCGCGGCGCGTGAGCTCCTCCACCGCTCCGCTGAAGAGCCGCCCGCCCTTCTCCGGGGTGAAGGCCCCGAGGTAGACGACGCGCTTGCGCGCCTCCCCGGACTCGGAGGTGGGCCGCGCCGGGGGCAGGCCGGGCTCGGAGAGCAGGAAGTTGGGCGCCACCTCGATGCGGTGCTCCAGGCCGCGCGCGAGCGGCACGCCGGAGGGCTCCGCCACCACCTCGAACGCGCGCAGCAGCGTGCGCCGGGCGGCCTCGGAGGGCACCAGCACGCGGTCGAACTGCGCGATGAAGCGGGCCTGGACGCCGCGCCACGCATCCATCGTCATCTCGCGGAAGCCGTGCTGCGTGGTGAGGCAGTCGTTGCACGCCGTCAGGTTCTCCGGCACCCCGCAGAACGCCCCGTTGGACATCATGCGGATGGAGGGACAGCCGGCGTAGTAGTCGTGCAGCGTGAGGAGCTTGTGGGCGTGGGGCACCAGCGCGGGCGCCTGCAGCATCCAGTGCGGCCAGCCCAGCGTGTGCTGCACGTGCAGCGTGTCGATCTCCGGCGCCATCACCTTGAGCAGCGAGAAGACCGAGTCCTTCTCGAAGCGCTCCTTGAAGAGCGGCTGGGGTGTGGCACCCCTCCTCCCGGGCACGTAGCTCGCCAGGACCGCCTGACCCTCGGGGTTGGGGTAGAGGTGGAGCACCTCGGCCCGGCCCGACTCGAGCAGGGCCTGGGTGAGCGCCATGGTGTGCCGCTCGGTGCCACCCCCGAAGTACGCGGGGTCCGTGTGCAGCACGAAGAGCACCGTGGCCAGTCCGTCCCGGACCTTCTTCTGGCGGCGCACCGCCCACATCGCCTGCAGCCGCTCGGCGTGGTGCGGGTCACGCTGGAGGTAGTCCTGCACGTCCCGGTCGTACGAGGGGTGGAGCCGGTTGAGCAGGGCCAGGTTGTGCTGCAGCTGCTGCTGCTTGACGCTGTTGCCGAAGGACACCGAGCCGTGGTGGTAGACGAAGGCCTCGGTGGTGATGAGGTTGAGGAACCCCTTCTTGGCCGCGCTCTGGCACCAGTGGTTCTCCTCGCCGTAGCCCTTGCCGAAGATCGGATCCAGGCCGCCCACCGCGTCGAGCGCCTGCTTCGTCATGTACATGCAGAAGCCGACGCCGGAGGGGGCGGGCACGGGGGCCGACTCGATGCGGGCCTCCTCGATGGCGCGCGCCACCAGCTCGGGCGGGAGGCCCGGGAAGAGGTCGATGCCGTCCGGCCAGTTCCAGATGCTGGCGATGGTGCCGTTGTTCGTCAGCGGCGTCACCGAGGCCACGTTGGGCGAGCGGTCCGCCACATCCTGCAGGATGGCGAAGACGTTGCCGTGCACCTGGGTGTCGCTGTTGAGGATGATGACGTCGGTGCCGTTGGGCCCGTAGGCGCACGTGTCGAGGCCGCGGTTCACCGTCCCGATGAAGCCCAGGTTCCGCTCGTTCGTCAGCCGCGTGACGTCCGCGCGCTCGAGCAGCGGCTCGCGCAGGAACGCGGCGACGCGCGGGTCCGGCGAGGCGTCGTTGATGAAGATGAAGTGGAGCAGCTCGCCAGGCGCCGGGTAGGTGGTGAAGAGCGAGTGCACCAGCTGCCGCAGATCATCGTGCCCGTTGTACACGGGGATGATGACGTGCACCTTGCGCTTGAGCACGGGCCGCCCGGACGCCTCGCCGGACTGGCGCGCCGCGGTGACCTGTCGCTCCAGCTCCGCCACCTCGCGGCTGAGAATCTGGGCGCGCTCGGCCGTCTCGACCGTCTCGCCATACCGCGTGGTGCGCAGGAAGGCGCGCGAGAGCGCGTCCAGGTCCGGCACCGGGGTGAGGAACGGGAGCTCCTGGAGCAGGGGACGCAGCTGCGCCGCGCGCTCGCGGGCCACCAGCAGGAGGTTCGTCTCGTGGGCCGCGCCGAAGCGGTTGTCCGCCCGGTGCCGGACGTTGCCCGGGTTGAAGGCGGGCGGCGCGTGGAGCCAGGCCTCGTACTCCCCGGCGACCTCGGTCACCAGCTCCCAGGCCTTCTCGATGGAGTTGCACTCGGCGTACACGAGGGGCCGGCACCGGGCGAGCGTCTGCTTTCCGCCCCGGAGGACCGCGCGCTCCCACCCCTCGACATCCAGCTTCATGAGCGCACAGCGCTCGAAGCCGTAATCGTCGAGCGTCCGGGTCTGGATCTCGATCGTCGTGCCGCCGGCCTGGAGCGCGGCGAGCCCCGAGTTGTGACGCTGGTGGTAGTCGGGCACGGACAGCATCGCGCTGCCGGCGCGCTCGGCGAGCGCGACCTGCTCGCAGGTCACGTGCGTGAGGCCATTGGCGTGCACGTTGCTCCGCAGCAGCTCGAAGATGACCGGCTGCGGCTCGAAGGAGACCACCCGGCCCCCCGGACCCACCAGGGCGGCGAACCCGAGCGCATGCGTCCCCACGTTCGCGCCGATGTCCAGCACGTGGTCGCCGCGGTTGAGCAGCCGGGCGAACAGGTCGAGCTCGTGCTGCGCCCACTCGCCATACATCTCCAGGGAGACGCCAACCGGGTCGTCGTTCCGGAAGTGGCGCATCGTGCCGTAGCGCGTCTCCGAAACGAGCAACTCGTCCGCGAATGCTTCAAGGGCCACCGGTAGCGTCTCCTGCAGGCAGTGCTGGGGGGCGGACATCTACCTGCAAACGTGGGGCGCCAACAAGGTCCGCACCGTTGCCATCCCCCCCGGGTGGCGGTGTGGGGCTCGCCGGAGCCATGGCCCGGAGCGGGACCCGACGAGGGCCCGCTCTCCTGCCTGCCCGGGGACACCGATTCCAGCGGACTCAGACGATTCGCTTGATGATGTGCTTGAGCGGGACCGGAACGTGCGGCTCGAGCGCCTGGAGCCAGTCGGCATCGACCAGCGGCTCGGCGGCCTGGGCGGCGGCGGCCACGGGCTGGGGCGAGACGACGGTCTCCGGCTGCAGCGCGTAGTGCACGCTGCTGTAGTAGCAGCCCTCGCGGTACTTGACCTTGGTGCGACGCTCGGGGGCCCACGAGTAGTAGTGCGGATCCACGTCCACCGGGCACAGGTGGGTCACCAGGCTGCGGCGGGTCACCGCGGGATCCAGGTGCGTCAGGGGCGAGCCACCGTGGGCGAGGTCGGCGTGCCAGATGAGCGCGTCGCCCTTCTTCGGCCGGAAGCGCCGCAGCGGCAGGCCGCGCGCCTTCGACTCCTCGTGGAGGTAGCGCAGGAAGCGGTCGTGGATCTCATGGCCGTCCCGGCCCACGTCCCAGTGCTTGGTGCCCGCGCCGAAATCGTACTCGGGCAGCCGGTGGCTCCCCTCGTAGTAGCTCAGCTCGCCGGAGCCCTCCTGGATGTCCTCCAGGGCGATCCACACGCCCGCGAACTCCAGGGGCGAGGCCGTCACCACGTAGGCGGTGTCCTGGTGGATGGCCTGCTGGGAGCCCACCTCGAAGGAGAGGCTCTGGAACGCGAGGATGTCGATCATCAGGACGCAAACGACAAAAACGGCCGGAGAGGGGGACGGCATGCTCGATGGTGACGTCCTCCCCCAGCACGATGACCCGCTCGACGAGCAAGCGGACGAGGCGTTGGCGCCCGGCGAA
>NZ_DBNGVP010000153.1:0-129961 GCF_057119385.1 Archangium sp.
GTGCTCTCCCCCGAGCCCATGACGGCCAGCAACCCCGAGCACGTGGCCTTCACCGCCCGCGTGCGCGAGCTGCTCGACCGGGCGGGCCTCATCGAACGCCCCGAGCCCCGGCCCGCCAGCGAGTGACTCCGGCGGAGCCTCCGCTCAGTCGAAGGGAATCACGGACAACTTCGCGCCCGCCGGAGCCTCCAGCAGCTCCTTGGCCTTCGCCGGCAGGTAGGCGTTCTTGTCGTCCAGCCGCGCCGTGGTGCGAACGGAACGGAAGCGGTTGCGCCCCGACTCGTGCTCGTAGGCCACGAGCACGTCGTCGCCCTCCATGTCGAAGTCCTGCTCGGCCAGCTTCAGGGAGCGGTAGCGGCGCACCAGGGTGATGTCCGACAGGTTGGCCTCGAAGTGCGGGCCCCCGTCGAACGGATCGATTCGCTCCACGTAGCGGAAGCCCACGCGCTCCAGCATCCGCTGCACGCCCTTGGTGTTGGGGCCCACCTCGCCGAGCACCTTCTGCACGCGCTCGGGGAAGAGCGACGCGTAGATGTCCGAGTTGGGGAACAGCTCCTTGATGAACTCCTTGTTCTGCCGGCTGAGGCGATCCGCCTCGTGGTAGGTGAGGCCGGTGAACTTCTTGCCGCACGCCTCCCACAGGAGGCTGCGCCCATCGGGCAGCAGCGGCGGCAGCAGCTCGGCGAGCACCTTGGGCCGGAAGAGCCGCTTGTGCATGGCCATGAAGAGGAATCGCACGTAGGACAGCTGCTTGCCGGGCTTGTCCGGCGTGGCGCGGTAGGGGGGGTCCACCACCAGGCCGCCGATCTCCGTGGGGCCCTCGTAGTTGTAGCCGATGGACAGCACCTTGTGCCGGAAGTGCCGGCCGATGGTGGCCGAGTAGTGCTCGCGCTCGGAGACGTCGTAGTAGGTGTGCGGCGCCTCGTAGGTGCCGTGCTGCGCGATGATCATCGACGTGCCGATGATGAGCTCGTTGCGCACGTCCTCCAGGACGAAGAGGTACTCGCGCTCGAAGGGATTCTTCACCTTGCCCGCGAAGCTCTTCACGGACTTGTCGATGATGGCCGCGAGCGTCTCCTCGTTGTTGGGCAGGTTGACGGTGTTGAGCACCGCGGCGAGCCGCTTCAGGCCGGGCAGGTCGGTCTTCTGGACATCGCGCAGGACGAGCATGGGAGCACCCGGATCACCCCTCGCATGGGGGACCGCAGAGGGGGGGCACCATACACCACCCGGGTACTCCGTCAGCCGCTCGTCTGTCCCCCCGCCTCGACGCGCCGCGTCGCATGGGCCGCCTGCCCGGCTGGCTGCCCGGTTCGCCCAAACCCATCCACCTCGGAAAAGGGCTGTTTCCGAGGGACAACCGCTTCCTTGTCCGCCCGCCAGGCTGTCAAGGTAAAAGAAATAACAGCCGCTTGAAATAAAGGAGGAACGTGGGAGCGTGGCGCTCGCCGTTGGGTGTCAAACATGAGAGAGGGCGCCTTGAGAGCACTGCTGGTTTCACTGCTCGCCATCCTGATGCCGGGGTTGGCGCGGGCCGACGTCGTGTGGCGGGGGGACTTCGAGACGGGCAACAGCTCCCAGTACACGCGCGCCCAGCAGGTGAGCGCGGCTCGGCTCCAGGTGGTGCAGTCGCCGGTGTTCCAGGGGCGTTACGCGCTCAAGGCCACGGTGATGCAGGGGGATGACCCCATCAACTCGAGCGGCAACCGCAACGAGCTCGTCTACCAGGGTGACGAGAAGGAGGGCTCGGAGTACTACTACCGCTGGCAGGTGCTGTTCCCGCTGGACTACCCGAGCGTGAAGACGTGGCAGCTCTTCACGCAGTGGCACCACACCGGGTGCTGCGGCTCGCCGCCGGTGGAGTTCTTCGTCTACGGCGAAGAGCTCCGGCTGACGCTCACGGACAGCGTGACGCCGTGGAAGACGGCGCTGGTGCGCGGGCAGTGGCAGGACTTCATCTTCCACGTGAAGTGGTCGCCGGATCCATCGGTGGGCTTCATCGAGCTGTGGCACAACGGCCAGCGCGTGCTGTCGCGGTACGCGCACGCGACGATGTACCCGGGCGATGGCATCTACCTGAAGCTGGGCCTGTACCGCAGCGACACCGTGCAGCCCGTGGGCGTCGTGTACCACGACGGTTTCGTGCAGGGGACGCGGCTGGAGGACGTGCTGCCGCCAGTGGCTCCGCCTACGCCGGACGCGGGCACGCCGGACGCGGGCACCACGCCGGAAGGGGAAACGCCGCCCATCGTGCCCAGCTCACCGGTGCCGGATACCGGTGCCACCCCGCCGACGTTCGAGGAGGCGCCCATGCACGTGGGTTGCTCGAGCGCGGGCGGGCCCCTGTGGGTGATGGCGCTGCTGGGACTCGGCGGCCTGCTGCATCGCGCCCGGCGGCGCTGAACAATTTCCCCTCTCCCGAGGGGAGAGGGAGAAGTAATCGGCGCTACCCGTGTCCGAAGGGCCGTCGTATGAGAGGCCACCCCGAGAGGAGACTCGAGATGAGCGACGCGCGTGAAGGGGCGGTGCCCCACCTGAGCCCCGAGGAGTTCCGGAAGCTGGGCCACCGGATGGTGGATTGGATCGCCGACTACTGGTCCCGGCTGGAGTCCTTCCCGGTGCGCTCGGCGGTGGCTCCGGGCGAGGTCATGGCGAAGCTCCCCGCGCACCCGCCCGAGGAGGGGCTGGGCGGAGACGCGGGCTGGGAGGCCATCTTCAAGGACCTCGAGGACGTGGTGCTGCCCGGGCTCACCCACTGGCAGTCTCCCTCCTTCTTCGCCTACTTCCCCGCCAACGCCTCGGGGCCGGCGGTGCTCGGCGAGCTGCTGTCCGCGGGCCTGGGGGTGCAGGGCATGCTCTGGTCCACCAGCCCCGCCGCCACCGAGATGGAGACGCGCGTGCTCGACTGGCTGGCCGAGCTGACCGGGCTGCCGGCCTCCTTCCGCTCGGACTCGGGCACGGGCGGTGGTGTCATCCAGGGCACCGCCAGCGAGGCCACCCTGGTGGCCATGGTCGCCGCGCGCGAGCGGGTGCGGCGCGAGCTCGGCCGGGACGCGGAGCTGGTGGCCTATACCTCCACGCAGGCGCACTCGTCCGTGCTCAAGGCGGCCATGCTGTGCGGTGTGGCGCGGAGCGTGTCGGACGACGTCCACCTGCGCCAGCTCGGCACGGACGGCGTGTACGCCCTGCGCCCCGAGGTGCTGGAGAAGGCCATCCGCGAGGACCTCGCCGCGGGCCGCCAGCCCTTCTTCGTGTGCGCGTCGCTGGGCACCACCTCCTCGGGCGCCATGGACCCGGTGCGCGCCATTGCCGGCGTGCTGGAGCGCACGGGCGTCACCGCGGCGGGCGGCTGGCTGCACGTGGACGCGGCGTGGGCGGGCTCGGCGCTCGTCTGCCCCGAGCACCGCGCCATGCTGGAGGGCCTGGAGTCCGTGGACTCCTTCGCCTTCAACCCGCACAAGTGGCTGCTCACCAACTTCGACTGCAACGCCTTCTACACGCGCGAGCGCAAGGCCCTGCTGGACGCGCTGAGCGTCATGCCCGAGTACCTGCGCAACGCGGCCACCGCGAGCGGCGCGGTCATCGACTACCGGGACTGGCAGGTGCCGCTCGGCCGCCGCTTCCGGGCGCTCAAGCTGTGGTTCGTGCTGCGCCACTACGGGGCCAAGGGGCTGCGGGCCTACATCCGCGAGCACGTGCGGCAGGCCGAGCGCTTCGCCTCCTGGGTGCAGGCGGACGAGCGCTTCGAGCTGGCCACGCCGCGCTCGCTGGCCCTGGTGTGCTTCCGGCTGCGGCCGGCGCCCGGCGAGGAGCCCGCGGCCACGGACGCGCGCAACCGCCAGTTGCTGGAGCGGCTCAACGCGAGCGGCAAGGCCTTCCTCACCCACACGGTGCTGCCCGGGGTGGACGGAGCGCCCGCGCGCTACGTGCTGCGCATGGCCATCGGCTCCGCGCGCACCGAGGAGCGCCACGTGCGCGCGGTGTGGGAGCAGCTCGCGGCGCTCGCGAAGGGCGCGTGACTACTGGTTGATGAGCGGCTGCAGCACGCCGAGCCGCTCGAAGTCCTGGCTCATGGCCGAGCGCACCGCGTCGAGGATGGCCTCGTCGGAGAAGTCTTTCACGAGGAGCATCCGGGGGGTGACGAAGGAGAGCGCCGTGCCGAGCTGGCGCCGCAGGTGCTCGAGCGTGAAGAGGGTGAGCCCGAAGCGCCGGCCGTCCTGGAGGCGGACCACGACGTCCAGGCTGTCACTCTGGGGAGAGGCGAGCTCGTCGGCGATCAACACGGAGGCGATGGGCCCGTGCTTCATATCGAGGGAGCGCATGGGGGAAGACTGTAGCCGCCCGCCGGGCAGGGGAGGGGGCCCGGGGGGAGGGCCGCCGTCCACCGGTGCACCATTCGGAGGGGATGCCCCGGCGGGGGAGACGGTATAGGTTCAGCCCACGGGAGGAACGCCTGAAGTCACCTCGCAGGCCCACGAAGGACGAGCTGCTCGCCGCGGTGGGGCGCCACATGCCGGACCTCCTCGCCCCCGGGCTGAAGGTCCTCTTCTGTGGCATCAACCCCAGCGTGTACTCGGCCGTGGTGGGCTACCACTTCGCGCGGCCGGGCAACCGCTTCTGGCCCGCGCTGCATGCCTCGGGCTTCACGGACCGGCTGCTGGCGCCCTCCGAGCAGGAGGCGCTGCTCGCGCTCGGCTACGGCATCACCAACGTGGTGGACCGGGCCACCGTGTCCGCGGACGTGCTGACGGCGGAGGAGCTCGCCGCGGGCGGGCGTCAGCTGGAGGCGAAGGTGCGGCGCTACCGTCCCCGGTGTCTGGCGGTGCTGGGAATCGGCGCCTGGCGCACGGCCTTCGGACACCCCAAGGCCTCGCTGGGGGCGCAGCCGAAGAGGCTGGGCGGCACGCGCGTCTGGGTGCTCCCCAACCCGAGCGGCCTGAATGCGCACTACCGGCCCCAGGACCTGGCCCGGCTGTTCCGCGAGCTGCGGCTGGCCGTGGAGCGCACCCGCACGTAGCTACGCGGCGCTGTTCAACCGTTTGGAGCGCTGCCGGGTGATGGCGGCGCGCGCCTGCGCCTCGGTCTCGACGAAGTCGGACTCCACGGGCCACTTCCCGGTGATGTAGAGGGCCACCATCATGCTCTTGGAGATGGCGCGCTGGACCATGTTGCCGCCCACGCCGACGATGCCCTTGAACCACTCCGCGCGGGCCTGCTGCATCATGTGAGCGCGGGCGTCCTTGTCCATGTCCGCCTCGCCGAAGTGGATGAGCGCGTGGAAGGGCGTCCGCGAGCCCACCTCCTGGAAGATCTCCATGGCGCGCCGGGCATCCTCGAGGCGCACGTCTCCGTCGTACTTCACCACCAGGACGTCCGGCGGCTCGAGCCAGATGCGATGCTTGCCGAACGACCACTCCTGCTTCTGTTCCGCCATGTGCGTGTCCCCCCGGCAGTGGTGGCGCATTGTAGCCGGAGATCGCGGCGGGGACACCCGGACTCGTCCATCGCGGCGCTGGAGCACCTGTGGTTGTACCCCGGAGCAGCGGCACGAAGCGGAGTCGCCCGGCCGGAGCGCCGAGGAGCGGGCGGGCGGCCCCTTGACGTAGGGGGGGCCGTGTTGGTTTTCAGGGGAAATGGCGTCGAAGAACAAGGTCGCGCTGGTGCTGAGCTACCAGTACCCGGGCAAGTACGCGCTCACCGTGCTGGCGGGGGCGGTGGAGGCGGACCCGGTGGGGCAGGACGTGGCCCTGCGCTTCCCGAGAGACAGGGAGTCGCTGCTGGCCGCGGTGCGCGAGTGTCACGATGCGGGCTACCGGGTGGTGGTGGCGTGGTCGTTCTACTCGGCGAGCTTCCCCGGGGCGGTGGAGGAGCTGGCGTGGCTGCGCGAGCGGCTGGAGGGCCGCGAGGTGCTGTGCATCGCGGGCGGGGTGCATGCCACGGCGGAGACGGAGCAGACGCTGCGGGGCGGGTTCGACCTGGTGGCGGTGGGCGAGGGGGAGCCCGTGCTGCTGGAGCTGCTCGGCCGGCTGGTGCGGGACGAGGACCCGAGGCAGACGCGGGGGATGTCGCGGCTGGTGGACGGGAAGGTGGTGTCGCAGGGGCGCGGGGAGGGCGTGGTGCTGGACACGTACCCGCCGTTCGCGGCGAGGCACGGGATGTTCGGGGCCATTGAAATTACCCGGGGCTGCATCTACGCGTGCCGGTTCTGCCAGACGCCATTCTTGAACAAGGCGCGGTTCCGGCATCGGAGCGTGGAGAACATCGCGCGGTGGACGCGGGTGCTGAGAGAGGCGGGGAAGCGGGACGTGCGCTTCATCACGCCGACGTCCATGTCGTACGGCACGTCGGACGAGACGATGAACCTGGAGGCGGTGGAGCGGCTGCTGGCGGCGGTGCACGAGGCGATGAGCCCCGGGGGGCGGGTGTTCTACGGGACGTTCCCCTCGGAGGTGAGGCCGGAGCACGTGACGCCGGAGTCACTGGCGCTGCTCAAGCGCTACGTGCACAACGACAACCTCATCATCGGAGGCCAGTCGGGGAGCGAGCGGATTCTGCAGGCGAGCCGCCGGGGGCACGACGTGGAGACGGTGGTGAGGGCGGCGAGCCTGGCGGTGGAGGCGGGCTTCGTGCCGAACGTGGACTTCATCCTCGGGCTGCCGGGGGAGGCGCCGGAGGACGTGCGGGCGACGCTGGCGCTGATTCGGCGGTTGTCGGAGCTGGGGGCGAAGGTGCACGGGCACACGTTCATGCCGCTGCCGGGAACGCCGTACCGCGATGCCCCACCGGGCTCGGTGGATGAGGAGACGCGCAAGGAGCTGGACCGGCTGGCGTCACAAGGCCGGCTGTACGGTCACTGGAAGCAGCAGGTGTCGCTGGCGAACGGAATCGCCGCGAGGCGCCAGCCGAGGCGGTGAGGTGACCCGCCCTGCTCCCTCTCCCCCTGGGAGAGGGCTGGGGTGAGGGTCTTCCCCTGGGACGCGGGAGGAGCCGGAGTGACCGGCCCCTCCCACGCGGATGCTGCGGACTACGGGTTGGGCACGCCGAACGAGGGGGTGTTCGCGACAACCCAATCGCTCTTCTGGCGCGTGTTCTCTCCGGCCTTCCGCTGCACCGACTTGCCGGTGGCGGAGGTTCCAGCACTGGCATAGTCCACGGAGACGCTCACGGCAGCGGTGTTGGTCGAGCACGGGTCCCCTCCGCAGTTGGCGGGGAACCAGAGTCCCTCACCCTGCAGGGTCTGCAGCTGACCCGGGAAGGCGCTCGGAGGAGACGTGCTGGTGGAGACCACGAACGGGACGGCATCCACGGTGATGTTCGCCGAGTCCCTCACCCGAAGCACGCGGTGCGAGAAGGTGAGGCCCGACGAGCCCCCGATGAAGTCCCAGGCCGTGTCGTAATAGGACGAGGCCTTGATTTGATCCTTCGCGGTCGTCTCCGAGACATCGCCTGCCGCCGGAGCGAAGTGCACCACGATGATGTCGCCCGTCTCCACCTGGACGTTGGGCATCGTGGCCACCGGAGTGGCGGTGCCGTCGACGGTCACGGTCATCTTGTTGACCGAGCCTCCCTCCAGCACGAGCAACTCGAGCAGGTCCTTGCCGCCCGAGATGTTGGGATTCACCTCGTTGATGAGGAGCCTGGCGGGCTTCACGTAGCCATCGAAGGTAGCGCTGTTGGCCGTCGCGCTGACGCTGCTGCCCAGGGTGTCCTTCACGCTGGAGGCCACTGTCACCTTGTAGGACGTACCCACCACCTGCGGGGTGGTGGTGAGCTGGACCTGACGGCCCGATACGGTGGCGGACGAGGCCACCAGACCATTGTCGAGGGTGAACTGGCTGCCGTCGGCGAGCACGCTGGCCGGATCGATACGCCGGTCGAAGTTCACGACGACGCTCGAGCTGCTGGTGGCCGCCGCGCTCGTCACCTTGGGGGCGGGGCACGACAGGAGGGTGAGGTCGCTGTTCGCCCAGGCGGAAGGCTGGGCTTGTGCGCTGAACCGCCACAGCGGCGCTCGGGTGCTGACGGAGCAGTCCTGCGCCACGTCGAGCGCATCTTGCACCGCGTTGGTCAGGCGCAGTCTGAGGTTGGTACTGACGGTGGAGTTGCCCAGGGTCACGAAGCTCGCCGAGACGTGGCCGGCGCTGGCCGTGCCGAAGGTGCTGGCCACGGTGCCGTTGACGGAGATGAGCTCGCTCTCGTAGGCGTCCAGATTGGCCACGAGGTCGACGTTGCTCACGTCGCTGACGAGGGACTCGACCTCCTCCCCGCTGGCGTGCACGGTGAAGGTGTCGAGCCTGGTGACCTGCACCAGCCCGTTGGCCGTCGCCTTCTCGGTGGCGCGGATGCGCACGCGGTCGCCCACCTTGGGCGCCGGGCTGAGCGTGGTGGGGTCCACCGCGACGAAGAGCGCCGGGCCGCTCTTCTCGGACTGGAGGAAGAAGCCCGCGGGATCGGAGCTGCCCGTGAGCGGCTTCGTATAGGTGACGAGCGCGTAGTCGATGAAGTCACTGATGGCGCCGTTCGCCCTGGCGCGGATGGTGGCGATCTGCGCCGAGACGTTGGCCGGAGTGGCGATGATGTACGTCTCGGTCCGCACGCTCTCCTCGTTGTTGGCCTTGTCCACGGAGAAGAACTTCAGCGTGGTGTTGGCGGTGAGGGAGAGGGGGCCGGTGTAGCGCGTGGAGCTCGTGGTCGGCGTGCTGCCGTTGAGCGTGTAGTACGTGTCCGCGCACCCGATGCCGCGGGCATCATCGGCGCAGGCCAGGGTGACGCTCTGCGCGGAGGTGTACAGCCCACCCGCCGGGGTGACGGTGGTGGTGGGCGCCGTCGTGTCGAGATCGAAGACATACGTCTCGGTCCGAGCCGTCTCCTCGTTGCCCGCCTTGTCCACGGAGAAGAACTTCAGCGTGGTGTCGGCCAGGAGGGTGAAGGGGCCGGTGTAGAGCGTCGAGCTGGTGGTGGGCGTGCTGCCGTCGAGCGTGTAGTACGTCCCCTCGCACCCGCTGGGGCCGGAGTCGGCGCAGGTCAGGGAGATGGTCTGCCGGGTGCGGTACGTGCCGCTCGTGGGCGAGGCCGTGGTGGTGGGCGCCTCCGCGTCGAAGGTGTACACCTCCGTCTGCACGGCGCTCTCGTTGCCGACCTTGTCCACCGCCACGAACTTGAGCGTGGTGTCGGCGGAGAGGGTGATGGGCGCGGTGTACTCGGTGGAGCCCGTGTCCGGCGTGCTGCCGTTGGTGGTGTAGTGGATGGCGCCGCACCCGCTGCCCCCGGTGTTGTCGGTGCAGGTGAGGGTGATGTCCCGCGCGGAGCGGTAGAAGCCGCCCGCGGGAGCCGCGGCGACGGTGGGCTTCACCGTGTCGATGACGTACGTCTCGGTCCGCACGGGCTCCTCGTTGCCGGCCGCGTCCACGGAGAAGAACTTGAGCGTGGTGTCGGCGGAGATGGAGAGCGCGGCGGAGTACGTGCTGGAGGTACGCGTGGGCGTGCTGCCATCCAGCGTGTAGTACGTGGCGGTGCAGCCGGTGCCCGTGCCGTCCTCGCACAACAGCGTGACGGACTGGTTCTCCTTGTAGGCGCGGCCCGAGGGGATGGCCGTCGTCGTGGGGGCCACCCCGTCGATCCGGTAGGTCTCGGTGCGGATGGGGCTCGAGTTGCCCAGCGAGTTCCTCGCGAAGAACTGGAGGGTGGTGGTGGCGGCATCCACGGTGATGGGCGCGGAGTACGTGGCCGAGCTCGTGCTCGGCGTGCTCCCATCGGTGGTGTAGTAGATGGCCTCGCAGGTGGCACTGCTGGCGCCTGGGTCGCAGTTCAGGGTGACGCTCTGCGGGCCGCGGAAGGAGCCGCCCGCGGGCGTCGCGGAGACCGCCGGAATCGCCGAGTTGATGGCGTAGTTCGCCGTCTGCACGAGCTCCGCGTTGCCGGCGTTGTCCACGGAGAAGAACTTCAGCGTGGTGCTGGTGGCGATGGCGAGGGCCGTGGTGTAGCGCGGCGAGCTCGCGGTGGGCTCGATGCCATCCAGGGTGTAGTAGGTGGCCGCGCAGCCGGTGCCCGTGCCGTCATTGCACGTGAGCTCGACGCTCTGCGCGCTGTAGTAGATGCTGCCCGGTGGGGTGGCCGTGGTGGTGGGCGCCACCGTGTCCACCACGAAGGACTGGCTCTGGACGCTCTCCGCGTTGCCCGACTTGTCCACGGAGAAGAACTTCAGCGGGGTGTTCTGGCTGATCACCACCGGCGCCGAGTAGCGCGTCGAGTTCGCGGAAGGCGCGGAGCCGTCGGTGGTGTAGTACGTGGCGTCGCAGCCACTGCCCGTGCCGTCCTCGCACAGCAGCGTCACGGAGACGTTCGTCTTGAAGGTTCCTCCGCTCGGCGTGGCCCGGGTCGACGGAGGCGCCGTATCCGGGGCAGGCGGGGGCGGGGGCGGTTTGGGGTCACACGCGCTCGCGAACTGGAGCGCGAGCAGAGCCAGGACGAGCCGGCTCGACCAGGAAGCGGTGGGGTGCATCAATACTCCGGTGTCGGGGATGAAAGCGGGCGAAGCCTTTCACTGGCCGACACCGCGTCGCAAGTTGCCGCCCGTGTGGTGCGTGACAAGCGGGCGAACTCCCGAAAATCCCGCTCGGTAATTCCCGCTGGGTCGGGAACTCGGGTTTCTGGTGCGCGCGTCCAGGGCGGCTACTGTGCGTGGCCGCGATGCGCTTCAAGTTCGTCCATGCCGCCGATCTGCACCTGGATACTCCCTTCCGCGGCGTGCCCGCGGACTCGGGACTGACGGGCACCTTCCAGCAGGCCACCTTCCGGGCCTTCTCGCGCATCGTGGACGTGTGCCTGCGCGAGCACGTGGCCTTCCTGGTGCTCGCGGGGGACCTCTTCGATGCGAAGGATCGCTCGGTGCGTGCGCGGCTGGCGCTGCGGCGCGAGCTGGAGCGGCTGCACCTGGCGGGCATCCAGAGCTTCATCGTCCACGGCAACCATGATCCGCTGAGCGGGGACACGGGAGCGCTCGGGCTGCCGGACTCGGTGAAGGTGTTCGGCGCGGACTGGGAAGAGGTGGAGGTGCGGCGCGAGGGGCGGGTGCTGTGCCGGGTGCAGGGCCTGTCCTATCCCGAGGCGGAGATGCGCGAGAACCTGTCGGCGCGCTTCCGCCGGACGGCGCCGGACTTCACGGTGGGGCTGCTGCACGCGAACCTGGGCGGAGTGGAGGGGCACGCCAACTACGCGCCCTGCACGGTGGAGGACCTGAGCGCAGGGGGCCTGGACTACTGGGCGCTGGGCCACGTGCACACGCGCGCCGAGTACCTGCTCGCGGGAGGCGCGGTGGCCGTGTACCCGGGCAACCCGCAGGGGCGGCACGTGAACGAGCCGGGCGAGCGCGGCTGCGTGCTGGTGGAGGTGGAGGAGGGGAGGACGCGGCGCCGCTTCGTTCCGGTGGACCGGGTGCGCTGGCATCGGCTGGAGGTGGGGCTCACGGGGCTCGGGTCGCTGGATGGGCTGCTGGCCGCGGTGACGGAGCAGGTGGACGCGAGCTGCCCGGACGAGCTGGAGGGCCACGCGGTGCGCCTCACGCTCACGGGCCGGGGGCCGCTGCACCGCGAGCTGTCGCGGCCGGAGGCGCTCGGACAGTTGGAGACGGAGTTGCGCGAGCAGCTCGCCCAGCGTCACCCGCCGGTGTTGCTGGAGTCCCTGCGCGACGCGAGCCGGCCCGAGCTGGACCTCGAGACGGTGCGCCTGTCGGGCGGGTTCTCCGGGACGCTGCTGGCGGAGGCCGAGGCGCTGGTGGCGGAGCCGGAGGCGTTGACGGCGTTGTGGGCGGAGGACGCGGAGCTGAGGGCGCTCGGGCAGCGCTTGCGGCGGCTGGGCGTGGACGCCCTGGAGAACCCGAGGCCGGAGCTGGTGGAGCAGGCGGGATGGCAGGTGGTGGAGCAGCTGCACGAGGAGGACGCGGCGTGAGCGGGGCCCTGCGCATCGACGTGCTGAAGGTGCACGGCTTCGGCCACTTCTCCGGGTACGAGCTGGAGCTGGGGCCGGGGCTCAACCTGCTGTACGGGCCGAACGAGGCGGGCAAGAGCACGCTGCTCGCGTTCATCCGCGGCATGTTGTTCGGCTTCGAGAAGCGGGGCCGCTCGGAGTCCCGGTACGAGCCGGAGGCGGGGCCCCATGGGGGCGAGCTGTGGATGCGCTCGGGGGCGGGCCCGCTGGTGGTGCGCCGCGTGGCGGACAGGAAGGGCAAGGCGGCGGTGACGGTGCTGAGCCCGGAGGGGCACGAGCTGCTCGCCTCGCGGCTGGACGAGGCGCTGGCGCACGTGTCGCGGGAGCTGTTCTGCGAGGTGTTCGCCTTCAGCCTGGACGAGCTCTCCAGCTTCGAGCAGCTGGTGGAGGAGGATGGCGTCTCGCGGGCGCTCTTCGCCGCCGGACTGCGGGGAGCGCGCCGGCTGCCGGAGGTGGAGAAGCACCTGGAGAAGCGCGCCGGTGAGCTCTTCAAGGTGAGCGGGAAGAACCCCGAGCTCAACCAGGTGCTGCGGCAGCTGGAGGAGGTGCGGGGGAAGCTGGACGGGCTGAAGGACAGGCCGGAGGAGTACTTCAATGAGCGCGAGCGCCTGGCGTCGCTGGGGCGGCAGCAGGAGGAGGCGGTGGCGCTCCAGGAGCAGATCTCCCGGGAGCTGGGGCGGCTGTCCCGGCTGGAGGCGGCGCTCGGAGACCTGGGGGAGCTGGCGAGGCTGAGGGCGGAGCTGGCCCTGCTGCCGGAGTTGTCGGCCTTCCCCCCGGGAGGAGAGGCGCGGCTGGAGGAGCTGCTCCTGCGGCGGACGGAGGCGCGGGCGCAGCAGGCCCGGGTGGAGGAGTTGTTGTCCACGGCGGGGGCCGAGCTGGCCCGGCTGTCGGCGGCCTCCGCGGTCCGGGAGCGCGAGGAGGCGCTGCGCCTGGCACTGGGAGCGTTCACCGCGAGGGCCGAGCCGTGGAGGGCGTTGCCGGGCCGCCGTGCGGCGCTGGAGTCGAGACGCCGAGAGGTGGAGCAGGCGCTGGGAGGACTGGGGCTGGAGGTGGACGCGGCGGGCCTGCTGGCGCTGGAGCTGGGGGCGGCGGCGCGAGGCACGCTGGAGTCCCTGGCGGACCGGTTGGCGAAGGCGGAGGCGGAGCGGCGCGAGGCGGAGGTGGCGCTCGGGCGGGCGCGCGTGGAGCGGGAGCGCATCGAGGCCTCCCTGGCGCGGCTGCAGGCGGAGCGCACGAAGCTCCCGGACGTGTCCGCGGCGGAGCTGCGCCAGCGGCAGGCGGCGCTGAGCCGCTCGAGGCTGCTGAAGGTGGAGCGCGAGCAGGTCGCGGTACAGCGGGCCGAGCTGCAACAGCGGCTCCAGGCCCTGCGCGCGCAGGCCGAGCCGGAGCCTGGAGCGGCCCCCGCGCCCTGGCTGGTGCTGATCGGCGCGGGCGTGGCGGTGGTGTGGGTGGGCGTGCTGGCGCTCCAGGGGGGCGCGAAGGAAGGCGCCATGGCCCTGCTGGGCGCGCTGCTGCTCATCGTGCCGTTGGTGCTCGGCTACATGCGCTCGGTGAGGAGCCACCGGGAGAACGTGGAGGCCCACGCCGCGCGCCAGCGGCAGCGTGCGCAGGAGCTGACGCGGCTGCAGTCGTCGCTGGACACCCTGTCGGGACGGTTGCTGGGGCTGGAGCGGGAGCTGGCGGCGGCCCTGAGCGAGGCGGGCGTGACCGCCGAGACCTCGACGGCGGGACTCGCGGGAGCGGAGGCGGCGCTGGCGGAGGCCCTGCGGCAGGCCGAGCGGGTGGAGCACCTCGGGCGCGAGCGTGAGGCGCGCGAGGCGGAGCGGGACGGGGTGGTGCGCGAGGCACAGGCGGCGGAGCTGGCGGGACGGCGGGCGGACGCGCGGGGGCGGACGCTCCGGGCGGAGCTGGCCGGGCTGTTGGAGGCGCGAGGCTTTCCCGTGGAGCTCTCTCCGCAGCGGGCGCTGGCGCTGTGGCGCGACGTGGCCGAGCAGCGGCAGCGGCTGGCGGACCTGGGCGCGGACGAGCGGGCCCTGGCCACGGACGAGGCGGCCTGTGACGCGGCCGTCTCGCGGCTGCTGGAGGAGGCTCGGGCGGCGGGGCTGCCCACGGGGCCGGTGGAGGCGGTGGCCGCCCGGGTGGCCTCGGCGCTGGAGGAGCTGAAGGCCCGGGACGCGGAGGCACGGACGCTGCGGGCCCGCGCGGACGAGTGGGCGGGGGACAGGGCGCGCTTCACCCGGCTCCGGGAGGCCGAGGAGCAGGCCCTGGCGGCGCTGCTGGCCCGGGGCGGCTGCACCACGGAGGAGACGTTCCGCCAGCGGGCGAGGCAGGCGGAGCACTTCGAGGCGCTCACCCGGCGCGTGCGCGAGCTGACCTGGCGCATCGAGGCGGCCACGGGGCTGGAGGAGCCCGCGGTGCGGGAGGCCATCCTGGCGGCGGGAGGCGAGGAGCAGCTGAAGGAGAAGCTGGGGCAGCTGCGGATGCAGGAGCCGGCCTGTGCCAGACAGCTCAAGCTGCTGCACACCGAGTACGGCTCGACGCGGAGCCAGCTCGAGCGCTGGGAGACGGACGAGGCGCTGGCGGCGTTGCGCATCCAGGAGGAACGGCTGAGGGCGCGGGCGGCGGAGCTGGCGGCGAGGTACGCGAGGGATCGGCTGGCGTTGGCGCTGCTGTCCCGGGCGAGGAGACGCTTCGAGGAGGAGCAGCAGCCTCGGGTCATCCAGCTGGCCTCGGAGCACTTCGCGGCGCTCACGGCGGGCCGGTACCGGCGGGTGTTCCTCCCGGCGGGAGGCAAGCGCGAGCTCCGGGTGAGCGATGCGCGGAGGGACTGGTGCGCGGAGCAGCTCTCGAGAGGAACGCGGGAGCAGCTCTACCTGGCGTTCCGGCTGGCGGTCATCCAGGACTTCGGGGAGACGCGGGGCGCGTTGCCGCTCATCGTGGACGACATCCTGGTGAACTTCGACCTGGAGCGGACGCGAGGAGCGCTGAAGCTGCTGTCCCGCCTGTCCGAGCACCACCAGGTCATCGCCTTCACCTGCCACCCGTGGATGCGCGAGTGCTTCGAGGCGGAGGGCGCGCGGGTGGTGGAGCTGGGGCCCTCAGGGGCGAGGCCGGACCCGCTCCGTACGCTTTCCCCGCTTTCTTCCGCCTTGCCTGGAAAACCAGTACTCCCTGTTTAACTGTTTTCCACTCCTGGTTATCATCGGGGCCTCCCATTCATGGCCTGGCGCCTGAGGAAAGTCCCATGCTGCGTGAACAGACTCGAGCCCCGTTCTCCGTCCTGCTGTGCGGTGTCCTGCTGGCCGCCTGTGGAGGTCCCCCCGAGGCCGGACAGGCCCTGGCTCCCGAGGCGCCGGAGGGCACCCTCGAGTCGGCGATGTGCGCGGGCTCGAGTGTCACCACGGTGACCATCGATGGGGCGAGCACCTACGAGGGCGTGCTGGCCGGAGGTGGGAGCTGGGCGGTGGCCTATCCGGCCAACGGGGTGCGGCTGGAGTACACGGTGGATGGTGTCCTGCAGAGCTCCGAGGAGCGCCTCGGGTCGTCCGGGGGCTGGTCCTTCAGCCTGTCGGGTGCCTCCTGCTACGCGCACAACCTGGTGGTGAAGGCCTACCCCATGGTCGTCGACAGCTCCGGCACCCGTACCACCTGCTGGACCAGCAGCTTCAAGTCGGTCTCCTACGCCGTCGCCGATGTCTGCAAGCGCGCCTGCGTGTGCACCGGCTGGGCGTGCGGCAATGGGTCCATCGGCGCCTACCAGGGCGACATCTTCACCAACATCTCGCTGAGCCAGGTCCAGCAGTACTTCCAGGCCAATGCGAATACCGGTTGGACGTGCGTGGTGCCCGCCGCCATCCGCGGCTCCGGCGGCCCGCTGGGCTGCTACTGCGCGGGCTACTGTGGCAATGGCGGCATCGGTGCCAATCCCAACTTCTTCGACCTGGGCCTGTCGCAGCAGACGGTGGATGCCTATTACGGCGGCGGCAAGGCCGGCAACCGCACGGGCTGGCTGTGCGGCAGCTGGCGCGGCAGCTTCTGACGCTTGGTGGAGTGTCTGGCGTGCATGCGGGTGGAACGCGCCCGCATGCCGGTGCCAGCGCTCCGCCGTATCCGCTGCATCCGCCGGGATGCAGCGGGCTGGGCCGGGTGGCTCCAGCGGGAGTCAGCCGTGAGCAGGTGGGAGGGGCTGTCCACGAGAGGACGTTCCAGGTGGCTTGCTTATTGCCTTGGCGTGGCGGCCTCACCCGTTGGTTGGAGCCTCCTGGATGCGCATGGAATCACCGGCCTTGCGCCGGTTCACGTTGTTGGGATGTCTGGCATGGGTGGCGTGCAGCCCGCGGCCCTCGCAGGAAGGGGAGGGAGCGCGGCCGAAGCAATGGCGGGCGGCCATCACCTCGGAGCAGGAGGTCGTGGCCAGCCTCCCCGAGGGAGCGCCGTTGCCCGAGCTGTCCCCCCCGGCGGGGGCTGGAGGGCCGGCCGTTCCGCCCTGGGAGCCCGCGCCGTTCCGGGGAGCCGGGTCCCCGGCCCTGGGCCTCTCTCCCATGGCCGCTCCCGCGGCCGCGGCCTCTCCCGGCGCCGTCGAGCTGTCGGCCAACGTCCTGCGCGGGACGGCTCGCCTCACCAATACCAATCCTGAAATCCTGGCGCTGCTGCGGAGCGACCCCTGGCGCCACGGCTTCGGCGCCAACGCCTACAGCTACGCTCCGGCGGGCTACTCGTCCACGGCGTACACCTTCGAGGACACGAGCCCGCTGGGCTTCTCCTTCGAGATGCTGGTGGAGGCCGGCGCGGGAGGCGAGGCGGGAGTCTCCTACGCCGTCAACGCCCACCGGGGGTGGATGATTGGCTTTCCCACCCAGTACGCGACGGTGAAGCCGCGCTCCCTCCAGCCGGAGCCCACGGAGGTGTCCCTGGAGGCCTGCACCGGCGTGGTCCAGTTCCAGTTCGGCACGGACGACACGTGCGAGGAGCGCTCGCCCATCTTCCAGGGCAGCTCCCTGCCCATCTCCGTGTACGAGTCCGGGCCCCAGCTGTACACGGGGTACGTCCCGGATGGCTCCAACTGGAAGGGCCATTTCTACTACTACGTCCAGGGGACGGATTCGCGCGGCGGCCCCATCACCCTGGTGGTCCGCAGGGCGCTGGAGTGGAGCGTGGGCTGTGACCAGGTGGCGCGCGTCTGCATTCCCGTGGAGCCCGCGGTGGCGGCGAGGGATGGGGACTTCACGGGGCCCTGGCAGATCTCCGGCGAGCCGACCCTCGGCTCCGAGGTCAACGCCAGCCACGCCACGTGGCCCCTCCACCGGAGGGCCGTCATTCCCCAGGACATGCCCGAGGCGGACCCGGGGGCGTGGTGGAAGCTGTCGCGGGCCAGTGAGGGCCTCTGGAACTTCTCCAGCTCGGCCTGGCTGCGCGGGGGGCGCGAGCTCACGTGGTTGAATGTGCCCGGCATCAACTCCCACCCCGTCGTCACGGATGCGGTCACGCCGTTGACGAAGGAGGTGGACGGGGAGCTTCGTCACGCGTACCTGATGCGGCCCTCCCACTTCTACGGCTCGGTGCGCCTGGCCAACCCCACCGCGGCGGAGCAGCCGGAGCGCTTCAACACCCTGCGGACGCTGCACTTCAACGCGGACTTCGACGCCAATGGAGATGGCTGGCCGGACAGCACCGGGTGGCATACCACCTACGTGACCGCCGTGAGCAGCGGGGGAGGGCGCTCCACCACCAGCTTCCCGGGCCATTTCGACCCCACCACCGGCGAGCTGGGTTCCACCTATGAGCAGGTGCTGGTGAGCCCCTTCGACGAGCCGCAGTGGTGGGCCCAGGAGGGGCTGGTGCTGTCCTTCTGGTCCGAGCGCAACCTGCACTTCCAGACGCGGCCGGGCCAGTATGATCCAGAGCGCTACCGCTATGGCCTGCAGGGCAACTCCCCTCGCCAGGGCAACGCCAGGCTCATGGCCCCCGAGCAGCGCCACCGGGTGGACCACGAGTATTGCTACAACGAGGTGTCGCTGTATTACGCGGCCAGCCTCGGGCGCCTCTTCAACCCCCGGGTGGACCTCTCGGGCGGCTTCGAGGGCGTGGACTGGAGGGGGCGCTCCGTGTCCTACGGCTCGGGAGGCTGGTTCTACGGCACCCCGGCCATCCTGGGCGGGGATTGGGTGACGGACGGGCGCGCCATGGCGCAGCCGGGGGGCACCGTCTCCCTCACCCTGCCGCAGGGCAGCTTCTCCCTCACGCCCAGCGCCACCCTGGTCGCGGACAGCGGGGCCATCAGCGTCGCCAACTTCCAGCCCGTCCAGCTCACGCTGGGGTGTGGCCAGGACGTGAAGATCGTCCCGCCCCTGGCGGTGACCCTCACCGCGCCTCCGGGCTGCGCCAGCGCGTCCACGCTCCCCGTCTCCGGCGTGGTGAGGAGCGGCCCGGCCGTGGTGGACCGCGTCTGGTACCAGCTCAACGGAGGACCCGAGGTCACCCTCTGCACGGACTGTGGAAGGGAGCCGTCCTTCTCCTTCACCGTCCCGCTCGAGGCCTGCGGCAACGACATCCAGGTCTTCGCCTTCACCGAGGGGATGGAGAAGCCCGCGGGCAGCTCGATTCAAATCGTCTGGGATGACCCGGCGGATGGGCCGAGCTGCGGCGGCTCCACCTGCGTCAACCGTCCGCCCCAGGCCCGCTGTACCGACATCACCGTGCGCACCGGGGAGTCCTGCGAGGGGTGCGGCTCGGTGGATGATGGCTCGTATGATCCGGACGAGGGAGACACGCTGTCGTGTGTGCAGACGCCGGACTGCCCCTACACCGTGGGCACCCAGCGCGTGCGGCTGACGTGCACCGACTCGCGGGGCCTGTCCTCCTGGTGCGAGGCCTCCGTCACCGTGAAGGACGAGGTGGCCCCGGTCATCACCTGCCCCGGGGAGGTGCCCGAGTTGGTGTGCAGGGAGGGCGGGGCGCCGGTGAGCTACGAGACGTCCGCCCAGGACAACTGCGGCGCCGTCACGACGACGTGCTACCCGGGCTCCGGAGCCACCTTCCCGCCCGGCACCACGCAGGCGCAGTGCACGGCCATCGACGCCTCCGGCAACCAGGCCCGCTGCTTCTTCCCCGTCACCGTGGTGGATGACGAGCCGCCCACCCTCGAGTGCCCGGCCTCCATCACCGCGGAGTGCAACGGGCGCGGGCTCGCCACGCTCCCCGAGCCGCCCCTGGTGGCCCAGGACTCCTGCCAGCCTCCCCTCATCGAGGGGCCCCGCTCCTTCCCGGTGGGCAGCACCACCGGGGTGACGTACACGGCGGCGGACACCGCGGGCCACCAGGTGTCCTGCACCACCACCGTGAAGGCGGTGGACACGCAGGCGCCCACCCTCACCCTCCAGGGCTCCTCCGTGCACGCGCTGGCCTGCGGGCAGCCCTTCGTCGAGCCGGGCTACGTGGCCAGGGATGCCTGCCATGGCAGCCTCACCTCGCAGGTGGCCGTCTCCGGAAGCGTGGACTCCTGGAGGCCGGGCACCTACTCCCTGTCCTACGAGGTGGAGGACCCCCTGGGCCACCGCGCCAGCGCCACCCGGCAGGTGCGGGTGAGCCCACGCGCGGTGGATGGACTCCAGGCCACCTGGACGGACGCGGGCCACCTCCTCCCGCACCGCCTGCTGCATACCGCCACCCGGCTGGCGGATGGGCGGGTGCTCGTCACCGGCGGCTTCGCCGCCTCGGCGGAGGTGTATGACCCGGCCACCCATGGGTGGAGCCAGACGGGAAGCCCGGCCACCACCCGCCGCTCCCACACCGCGACGCTCCTGGCGGACGGCCGGGTGCTGGTGACGGGGGGCGCGAGCGGCGCACCGGACACCTCGGCCGAGGTGTATGACCCGGCCACGGGGGCCTGGAGCGCCACCGGCTCCATGCGGGTGGCCCGGCGCGAGCACACCGCGACGTCGCTGGCGGACGGCCGGGTGCTGGTGGTGGGCGGAGGGAGCGCGCTGGCCGAGCTCTATGACCCGGCCCTGGGCACCTTCCAGGCCACCGGCAGCTTGTCCGTGGCACGCGTCCAGCACACCGCCACCCCGTTGCCCGGCGGGCGCGTCCTGGTGACGGGAGGACTCTCCCCCACTGGCGGGCCGCTGGCCTCGGCCGAGGTGTATGACGTGGCCACGGGCACCTGGAGCGCCGTGGGGACGATGACGGCGGCCCGCCGCCAGCACACCGCCCTGCTGCTGAAGGACGGGCGCGTGCTGCTGGCCGGTGGCGCTCGCGAGGCGGCGGCCAGCTCGGCCGAGCTGTACGACGTGGCCGCGGGCACCTTCTCCGCCACGGGGGCCATGGCCTCGCCCCGCCGCATGCATGGGGCCGCCGTGTTGCCCTCGGGTTTCGTCCTCGTCCTGGGCGGCTATGACGACCTGACGGGCATCCTCTCCACGGCCGAGCTGTACGAGCCGTGCGGCGGCACCTGGGTGTCCACGACGTCCATGCGCGTGAGCCGCTACCAGCCGGCCGTCGCGCAACTCGCGGATGGCCAGGTGCTCGTGCTGGGCGGCTTCAGCACGGGAGACCAGACCTCCGTGGAGCGCTACCACCTGCCGGTGCCGTAGCGCTTCCTGGCCCCTCCTCCCAGACCCACGCGGTGCGGTTTGGGAGGAGCCCGGCCGGGGCCACTCAGAACTGGTGGGCCTCGGTGGAGTCGTTCAGCGCCAGCGTGCTGGAGCAGCCGCCGGAGATGACCTCGGCGACCTTGTCGAAGTAGCCGGTGCCCACCTCGCGCTGGTGGCGCGTCGCGGTGTAGCCGTCCTTCTCGGAGGCGAACTCCTTCTGCTGCATCTCCGAGTAGGCCGCCATGCCGCGGTCCTTGTAGTTCCGGGCCAGCTCGTACATCGAGTAGTTGAGGGCGTGGAAGCCGGCGAGCGTGACGAACTGGAACCTGTAGCCCATGGCGCCCAGCTCGCGCTGGAACCTGGCGATGGTCTTCTCGTCCAGGTTCTTCCTCCAGTTGAAGGAGGGCGAGCAGTTGTAGGCCAGGAGCTTGTTGGGGAACTTCTTGTGGATGCCCTCGGCGAACTTCCTGGCCTGGTCGAGGTCCGGGGTGCTCGTCTCGCACCAGATGAGGTCCGCGTAGGGCGCGTAGGCCAGGCCGCGGGCGATGGCGCACTCCAGGCCGCCCTGGAGGCGGTAGAAGCCCTCGGCCGAGCGGCCCGCCTTGCGGTCGATGAAGGCGTGGTCGTACTCGTCCGCGTCGCTCATCAGCAGCTTGGCGCTGTCGGCGTCCGTGCGGGCCACCAGCAGGGTGGGCACGCCCATCACGTCCGCGGCCAGGCGCGCCGCCGTCAGCGTGCGGATGAAGTTGTGGGTGGGCACCAGCACCTTGCCGCCCATGTGGCCGCACTTCTTCTCGCTCGCGAGCTGGTCCTCGAAGTGCACGCCCGCGGCGCCCGCCTCAATCATCGACTTCATCAGCTCATAGGCGTTGAGCGGGCCGCCGAAGCCGGCCTCCGCGTCGGCCATGATGGGGGCGAACCAGTAGCGCTCGCGCTTGCCCTCGGCGCAGTCGATCTGATCCGCGCGGCGCAGGGCGGCGTTGATACGGCGCACCACGTTGGGGACGCTGTCCACCGGGTAGAGGCTCTGGTCCGGGTACATCTGCCCGGCGGTGTTGGCGTCGGCGGCGACCTGCCAGCCGGAGAGGTAGATGGCCTCGAGGCCCGCGCGCACCATCTGCACGGCCTGGTTGCCGGTGAGCGCGCCGAGCGCGTGCACATAGTCCTTGGTGTGGAGCAGCTCCCACAGCCGCTGGGAGCCCATCTCCGCCAGCGTGTAGCTGATGCGGATGGAGCCGCGCAGCTTCTCGACGTCCGCCTGCGAGTAGTTGCGGGTGATGCCCTCGAAGCGCTGAGCGTGGAGCTTGGCGTGGGGCGAGGCGTCATTCGTGGTCGTCACGGCGTCGTACATGGTCGGCTCCTCAGTCGATAGGTATGAACCAGTGTTGAGATGAGAAAGTGGTCTCGGGTCGTAGCGGCACGCTCGCTCAGCCGTGCGTCATCAGGGCCTCGTAGGCGGGCAGGGTGAGGAAGTCCTCGAAGCGGGGCGCGGTGGAGAGCTTCTCGAAGAGCTCGCGCGCCTCCTTCATGCGCTCGGCGCCGTAGCGCCCGGTGGCGCCCTCGGCCTCCACGTGCTTCATCTCCTCGGCGAGCACCTGGCGGAAGCGCTCCAGGGTGACGGGTTTGCCGTCGGCCAGGGGCATGCGGTGGTGGATCCACTGCCACACCTGGGCGCGGGAGATTTCAGCGGTGGCCGCGTCCTCCATGAGGTTGTAGAGCGGCACGCAGCCCAGGCCCCCGAGCCATGCGGCCAGGTACTGCACGCCCACGCGGATGTTGTGGCGCAGGCCCTCCTCGGTGCGCGAGCCCTCGGGCATGGCGATGAGGTCCGCCTCGGAGATGCGCACGTCCGGGCGCTTCCTGGCGATTTGATTGGGCCCGGGCATGTGCTGGTCGAAGATGGCGCGCGCCACCGGGACGAGGCCGGGGTGGGCCACCCAGGTGCCGTCGTGGCCGTCGCGCACCTCGCGCTCCTTGTCCGCGCGCACCTTGGCCATCACCGCCTCGTTGGCGGCCGGGTCTCCCTTGATGGGGATGAAGGCCGCCATGCCGCCCATGGCGTGCACGTTGCGGCGGTGGCACACCTGGATGAGGCGCAGCGAGTAGTTGTGCAGGAAGGCCTTGTCCATCGTCACCTGCCCGCGGTCGGGCAGGACGAACCTGGGGTCCGCCTGGAGCTTCTTGATGAAGCTGAAGATGTAGTCCCAGCGGCCGCAGTTGAGCCCCGCCGAGTGCTCGCGCAGCTCGTAGAGGATTTCATCCATCTCGAAGGCGGCGGGCAGCGTCTCGATGAGGACGGTGGCCTTGATGGAGCCGCGGGCGATGCCCAGCTCGCTCTGGGCCAGGTGGAACACGTCGTTCCACAGCCGGGCCTCCAGGTGGCTCTCCATCTTGGGCAGGTAGAAGTAGGGGCCGCTGCCCTTCTCCAGCAGGGCGCGCGCGTTGTGGAAGAAGTAGAGGCCGAAGTCGAAGAGCGAGGCGGACACGGGCTTGCCGTCCACCTCCAGGTGGCGCTCCAGCAGGTGCCAGCCGCGCGGGCGGGCCAGGAGCACGGCCGTCTTCTCGTGGAGCGCGTAGTGCTTGCCGTTCTCGGCGGTGTAGCTGATGGTGCCGCGCACCGCGTCGCGCAGGTTGAGCTGCCCGCGCACCACGTTGTCCCAGGTGGGGCTGTTGGCGTCCTCGAAGTCCGCCATGAAGACGTTGGCCCCCGAGTTGAGCGCGTTGATGATCATCTTCCGGTCCACCGGGCCGGTGATCTCCACGCGCCGGTCCAACAGGTCCGCGGGCAGGGGCGCCACCGTCCACTCCGATTCCCGGATGTCCTTCGTCTCGGGGAGGAAGTGGGGCCGCTCGCCCTGGTCATAGGCGGCCTGCACCGCCTTGCGCCGCTCCAGCAGGGCCTCGCGGCGGGCCCCGAAGGCGCGCGCCAGCTTCGCCACGAACTCCAGGGCCTCGGGCGTGAGGATGGGGGCATAATCCGGATGCCAGGCCCCCCGGAGGGCGACACCCTGTCCCACGGTCCCATGTCCTTCGGGACGTTGCGTGTGGGGGGAGGAGGGAACGGCCGCATCCATGCAAAGCTCCTTGACGGGGTGCGTTGTAAAAGGCGTAGACGGCCACCAATCTGTGTCCGCTTCGAGGAAGTGTGAAGCCCCCGTGGCTGAAAGTCGACAGATTTGTAAGGGTGTCAACACAGCCGGGATTAAATTTGTAAATTCACCGGCTTGAAAAACGGTGGGGAGCGGCCGGGCGCCCCGGTGCAATGGGGGCCGGGGTGGTGCGTAGGGAGGGAAGAGGCCGGAGCGGATGGGGCCTCCACGAGGAGCGGAGCCATCATGGAAGAGACGAAGCAGTGCGTGGCGTGCAGGATGGACATCCGGGCGGATGCCACGAAGTGCCCGCACTGCCGGGAGCGGCAGGCGACGGGCGAGCCGATGCACCGAGGGGGACACGGGAGGGTGGTGGCGGGGGTGTGTCTGGCGCTGGCGAGGCTGCTGGGCCTGGAGGTGGCGCTGGTGCGGGTGGCCTTCGTGCTGGCGCTGGTGATGACGGGCGGGGCCGCGCTGGGGTTCTACCTGCTGCTGTGGGCGCTCACGCCGCCGTCGGTGATGGGGAAGGCGCCGGTGCAGCGGGTGATGGGCTTCGTGGGGCGGGTGGGGGGCGCGCCGGTGGAGGAGCCGCGGATGGAGCGCCGCGTCTGAAGGCCTGGCGTTGGTAATTTTGTAAAAGCGAGGTGTCCCCCCTCTCCCGAGGTGCTCCCTCTCCCTCTGGGAGAGGGTTGGGGTGAGGGTCGGCGACAGGATGTCAGAGGTCAGGTGCATCCTGGCCGCATGAATCCGGAGAACGGTGGAGAGTGGGGAGGGCGGCTTGCGGCCGTCGAGGTGAAACTGCATCCTGTGGGTATGAGCGACGAGCGGTCGCGCCGGGATGCGCTGTATGCGGAGCTGGAGAAGCTTCCACCCAACCTCGTGGGTGAGATTGTCGGGGGCGAGCTGTACGCGAGCCCGCGGCCTGCTTCGCCGCATGCCTGGGCGGCTTCGCTGCTGGGCGGGGAGCTCTCGGGGCCGTTCATCCGGGGACGGGGTGGGCCCGGGGGCTGGGTCATCCTGGACGAGCCGGAGCTTCACCTGGGCGAGGACGTGCTGGTGCCCGACCTGGCGGGCTGGCGCCGGGAGCGGATGCCGGAGATGCCGGACACAACGGCCTTCACGCTGGCACCGGACTGGGCTTGTGAGGTGCTCTCTCCCTCCACGGCCAGGCTCGATCGATCTCGAAAGATGGCCGTGTATGCCCGCGAAGGCGTGAGGCACTTCTGGCTCGTGGATCCCCTGCTCCAGACGCTGGAGGTCCATCTTCTGGAGAACGGACGTTGGTCACTGCTGGGCACGCACGCTGGAGGGGTGACGGTGCACGTGGAGCCGTTCGAGGCGCTGGCCCTGGAGTTGGGTGCGCTCTGGGAGCGTTGACATGGCCAGACGAATTCCCGAGAAGCTGCCGGAGGGCAAGCAGCCACCACCCCGGCTTGATACGGCTGGAGCCGGGTCACATGCTGCCTCCATGGCCGACAAGCCGCCCCGGTGTGAAGCGACATACGCGGACCTGGAGGAACTCCCGCCCAATGCCGTGGGCGAAATCATCGGCGGTGAGCTGTATGTGAGCCCCCGGCCGAGGCCCAGGCACGCCCGGGCGGCCTTCCGGCTCTGCAATGCCCTGGGTCCATTCGACCAGGATCCGGGAGAGGAGGGACCCGGAGGGTGGGTCCTCCTCGTCGAGCCCGAATTGCATCTGGGGAACGAGGTCCTGGTTCCGGACCTGGCCGGATGGCGCCGCGAGCGCATGCCCACGCTCCCAGACGATGTGGGAATCACGCTCGCTCCGGACTGGGTCTGCGAGGTGCTCTCTCCCTCCACGGCCGCGCTCGACCGGAACTGGAAGATGGGCTCGTACGCCCGTGAGGGGGTGAAGCACTTGTGGCTCGTGGATCCGTCTGCCCGGTCCCTGGAGGTGTTCCGGCGGGAGAGCGGCGGTTGGTCGATGCTGGGCAAGCACGTGGGAGAGGTGGCGGTGCGGGCCGAGCCCTTCGAGGCGTTGGCCCTGGAGCTGGGCCGCCTCTAGAGGCGTTGATCAGGGCAGCTTGGGGCGGATGGGGCGGGGCACGTCCGGGTTGATGTCGAGCAGGCGCACGCCGTCTCCCTCGCGCACCGTGCCTCCGCGCAACACCCTGGCCAGCTGGCCCCGCTGCCCCCAGGACTCCTTGAGCAGGCCCGGGCGGATGCGCTCGAGCTTCGAGCAGGGTACGCAGGGCTCGGTCAACTCCACCACCACCTCGGCGCCGAGCGCCAGACGCTGCCCTGGTGGTAGGGACTCCAGCGGTAACCCGGAGATGACCACGTTCTCCTTCAACTCGCCTGGCCCGAGCCGCAACGCGACATGGGAGGCTTCGTCGAGCAGCAGGAGCTGCCGCTTCCCGTTGGGTTTCTTCTTTCCATGGCGGTCGCCCACGAAGCCCCGGCCCTCCACGGCCTGGGCCTCGGGGACGCGCTTCATGGGGGTGCCCCGCTCCTGGGCGAGGAGCAGGGCGCGGATGGTGCAGGCGGGAGTCTCCACACCCTGAATCCTGTCCAGCGTCACGTCCCACCGCAAGACGGATGCGCAGACGCGCGGGGGCTCGGGGCAGCCGGGCCCGTGGTATCGCACCGGCTCCCGCCGAGGAGACAACCCCGTGAGCAATCAGGGCGTCCGCATCGAGCACCTGCTGCGGCGCCTGAGCCACAAGGTCACCACGAGCCAGACGCAGCTGGCCGGGAGCGCGGGGACCGTGGCACAGCTCCAGCCGTAATGGCTCCTGGGGACGTCGAGGCGGAAGTCAACCGTGGGGGACTCGCTACTGACGTTGCCAACCTGATCCCTGGCGGTGACGGAGAGCGTGTGAGTCCCAGGCTCCAGCGGCTTTTGGGGCGTGTAGCTCCATGCGCCCGTGACAGCATCCGCTGGCACCTCCTCGGGCTCTGCCCCATCCAGCATCACCGCCACCGTGCTGCCCGGTTCCGCGGTGCCGACGATCTCCGGTGTCGAGGTGGTGAAGAACACCTGCTTCTGGAATGGCTTCGTCACCTGCGGGGCATCCGGCGGCGTTCCATCCACGAGGAGGAGCTGCCCACCGGAGGTGCCAGGGAGCATGACGGAGAGGACGTAGTAGCCCGTCGGCACGGTTGGCAGGGTGACGGCGAACCCGGTGTCCGAGGCCGAGATCCATCGGTCGATGGGTGTCCGCGCTCCGCCTTCCACCGCTGTCAGGCTGAGCAGGGGGAGCGTGGAAGGGTTGAGCAAGCGGCGCCCGGTGAAATCGAGCTGTGTGCCCGGCTTCTTGGCGGAGAGCGCGTGGATTTCAGGGCGTGAGGCCTTGTCCGCGAGAGCCACCGTCCCGGTGTACACCTGGGCGCTGGCCAAGCGCTGGGTGCCATTCACGCCTCCGGCGAGCAACACCTGGCCGGAGGGCAGCAGGGTTGCCGTGTGCTCGGAGCGCGAGGTGGTCAGGGCGCTCGCGAGGTTGGATACGCCCAGTGCCGGGTCATACACTTCCACGCTGGCGAGGGACTCGAGCCCTTGTGTCCCCCCGGCGATCAGGACCAGGCCGGAGGGCAGCAGCGTGGCGGTATGGGCGTAGCGCGAGTGGGCCAGGAGCGTGGGGTGCTGAGACCAGGTGCTCTCCCGCGGGTCGTAGAGCTCCGCGCCGCGCAGCGGGGGGTCTTGATTCCGGCCTCCCGTGACCAGCACCAGGCCGGAGGGCAGCAGCGTCGCCGTATGCTCGGAGCGCGCGGTGCCCAGCCCCAGCGCGGTAGGGCGCCACGAGCCGCTCGCGGGCTCATACAGCTCGGTGCTGTCGAGAGGGCTGCTCGCGCCCTTGCGTCCTCCGGCCACCAGGACCTCGCCGGAGTACAGCAGGGTCGCCGTATGCTCGGAGCGCGCGGTGCCCAGGGACACGGTGGGGAGCCACGAGCCGCTCACCGGCTCATACAGCTCGGCGCTATCGAGGGGGCTGCTCGCGCCCTTGCGTCCTCCGGCCACCAGCACCCGGCCGGAGGGCAGCAGCGTCGCCGTATGGTTGAAGCGGGCGGTGCCCAGGGACATGGTGGTGGGGCGCCACGAGCCGCTCGCCGGATCATACAGCTCGGCGCTGTCGAGGGGACTGTTCGCGTCCTTGCGTCCTCCGGCCACCAACACCCGGCCGGAGGGCAGCAGCGTCGCCGTATGGTTGAAGCGGGCGGTGCCCAGGGGCCCCGTGCATTTCCATGTGCCGCTCACCGGATCATACAGCTCGGCCTCGCGGAGGGGGCTGCTTCCGTCCAAGGTGCCGCCGGCGACCAGCACCTCGCCGGAGGGCAACAGCGTTACTGTATGGCCAGAACGGGCCATGGACAGTTGTGGCCCCTCCCGCCAGTCCCCAGGCCCTGGATCGTATACCTCCGTCCTATCGAGGCCCTGGATTCCGACTCCTCCGGTGACCATGACCTTGCCGGAGGGCAACAGCGTCGCCGCGTGCTGAAAGGAGCCTTTGCTCAGGCGGAGGCCGGGGCTCCAGCTCCCATCCCACGGATCGTAGACCTCCACGCTGGAAAGGACACTGTCCGGCGACGGCCCGGCGCGGCCTCCAGCCACCAGCACCTTGCCGGAGGGCAACCGCGTCGCCGTGTGCTCCACGCGGGCCTGGCCCATCGAGTGCCCGCTCTGTCTCCAGGTGCCCTCGTCCGGCTCATACACCTCCACCGAGTCGAGGCCGCTGCCGCCATCCGAGGTGCCCCCGGTGATCAGGACCTCGCCGGAGGGCAGCAGGAGCGTCGCCGTGTGCCCGGAGCGGTTGATGTGCAGCTCGCCGCGTGGCTTCCACGTCCCACTCGTTGGATCGAACTCCTCGACCTCCTTGAGCTCCGCGGATGCTCCCCCGGCTGCCAGGACCTTGCCGGAGGGCAGCAGCGTCGCCGTATGACCGGAGCGGGCATGGGTCATCGGATCCACACCGCTCCAGGTCTTGTCCTTCGGGTCGTACACCCGCGCGAGAGTGAGCGCATTGCTGCCATCCGCGGTGCCCCCGGCGACCAGGACCTTGCCGGAGGGCAGCAGCGTCGCTGTATGCCCGAAGCGAGCCTGGTCCATCGGACTCGCCTCGCTCCAGGTCTTCTCCACCGGGTCGTACACCTCGGCGCTCGCGAGGGGGTTGCCATCGGAGTCCATCCCTCCCGTCACCAGTACCTGGCCCGTGGTCAGCAGCGTGGCCGTGTGCCTCTGGCGGGCGTGGCGCATCGAGCCGGTCCCCTCCCTCGCGCCGGTCATCGGGTCGAGCAGCTCCGAGCTGTTGAGGAGGCCCGCAGTGGCACCGTACCCCCCGGCGATCAACACCTTGCCCGAGGGCAGCAGCGTGGCCGTGTGGTTGGAGCGGATGGAGCCCAGCTCGGGGCCGTTGCTCCAGCCCGCCCCCGCCTCGCTGGAGCCCGCGAGCGCGCTCCGCCCCATGCCCGGCTCCGCCGCTTGCCAGCCCTCGTGCTTCGAGCGCTCTGGCAGGCCGCAGCCCAGCCACACGCACACCAGGAGGAGAAGCCCTCCGCGACGAGGGGCTGTCCGCGGTCCACTGTGTATCTTCATGCGCTTCATGTGCTCCCTCACGCTCGAGCAGGACGGCGGCGGGCGAGCAGCCACCCCAGGAGTGTCAGACCCAGCGGCCACGGAGGGGCCTGTCCCGGGCCCGCCGTGCAGCCGAAACCTCCGCCGCCGACAATGATGAAGTCGTCCAGGCCGGAGGCGCTGCTCACGGTGATGCGGAGCACCGTGGCCTCGCTGGTGTTGCCTGCCGCGTCTGTGGTGTTCACCGAGACCGTGTACTCCCCATCTTCCAGCTCCGTGCGCTGGGTGACGCTCCAGTTTCCTTCCGAATCCGCGGTGGTGGTACCCGCTTCCCCATCATTCAAGAGCACGGTCACCGTGCTGCCTTGCTCCGCCTTCCCGCTGAAGACCGGCGGGCGGGTGGCAACCGTGCTCCCCTCTTGGGGCGTCAGCACCTCGGGCGCCGGGGGGGGCTGCGTGTCCACGGTGAAGTCGCGCGGCGTGGAGTACTTGCTGACGTTGCCTGCCTCATCCGTGGCGGTCGCCGAGACCGTGTGCCTCCCGTCCGTCAGCTTCAGCTCTTCGGGAAGGGTGTGACTCCAGCGCCCATCCAGGTCCACGGTGGTACTGCCTGCTTTCTTCCCATCCACATACACCGTCACCGTGCTGCCTTTCTCCGAGGTGCCACTCGCGGTGGGCTTGCGGTCATTGACCCATTCGCCGGGTGTGAGCACTTCGGGCGCCCGTGGCGCTTTCTGGTCCAAGGTGAGGCTGCGGGCCTCGGAGAGCGGGCTGGAGTTGCCGGCCTCATCCGTGGCCCGGGCGGTGAGGTGGTACGTCCGCTCCTCGAGGGTGGTGGCCAGCACCAAGCTCCAGTTCCCCCGGAAGTTCGCGGTCGCCGTGCCCTCCGGTTGCCCGTCCAGGAACACCTCGACGGTGCTGCGCGGCTCTGCTGTGCCAGCAATCTTGGGCTGGGGCGTACCGACGAATGCTGACGGCTCCGTCACCGCGGGCGCTTCCGGCGGCGTCCCGTCCACATGCACCACCTGGCCTCCGGACATGTCATCCGCCACGACGAAGAGCAGGTGATAGCCATCCGGCACATCGGTCAGGGTTACCTGTACGGAGGTGTCCGAGAGCTCCTGCGTCGGCAGGTCCCTCAGCTCTCCTCGTGGCTTGATCAGCAGGCGGACGATGCCGGAATCACCACTGCCACCTCTGAAGCCGCTCCCCGCCAAGGCGAGACTTGCACCGGGCTTCTGGGGAAGCAGCGGTCTGACGATGGGGCGCGTGCTCCCCTGCACCTCGTCATGCAGCTCGGTCTTGGACATGGGGCCGTGCTCGTTCGTGCCCGCGATCACCAACAACGTCCCCGTGGGCAGCAGCACCGTCGTGGAGTCCTCACCAGGCGTGCTCAGCCTGGTACTGACCTGCCATTCTCTATGCTTCGGGTCATACACCTCCACGCCATCCAGGGGGCTTTTCCCACTCGAGCCGCCAAGCACCAGCACCCTGCCGGTGGGCATCAGGTGCGCCGCGTGGGACTGGCGGGCCGTGTTCAGCTTGCCCACTTCGGTCCATGTCCGCTCCCCCGGGTCGTACACCTCGGTGCTGGAGAGCACCTGGCTCCCATCCGTGCCACCGGCGACCAGCACCTCGCCCGTGTACAGCAGCGCCGCGGTGGAGGAGGCGCGGGCCGCGTTCATCGCGGTCGCTTCGGTCCACTTCCCGTTCCCCGGGTCATACAGCTCCACGCTGGCGAGGGGGTGGCCTCGAGCATCGAGGCCGCCGGCGACCAGCACCTCACCCGTGGGGAGCTGGACGACCATGGGGCTCTGGCGGCTCGTGAGCATGGGGCTCGACATGCGCCAGGTGCCCTTGGCGGGGTCGTACAACTCCACGCTGGAGAGGCGCTGGCCCTGGCTGTCCACGCCGCCGGCGACCAGCACCTCGCCGGTGGACAACAGGAGCGCGGAGTGGGAGTGGCGGGCCTCGTTGAGCGGACCGGTGGGGCGCCAGGTCTGCGTCTCCGGGTTGAACAGCTCGGCGCTCGAGAGCGCTTGGTCCGTGCTCAGGGTCCACAGGCCGCTGCCGGCCTGGCCCAGGCCGCCGGCGACCAGCACCTCGCCCGTGAGCAGCAGCGTGGCCGTGGAGGAGGCACGGGACGTGCTCATGGGGTCCGTGGTCGTCCGTTGACCGGTGCTGGTGTCGAGGATTTCCACGCTGGCCAGGGAGCCGCTGGAACCCGAGCCCCCAGCCACCAGCACCTGCCCCTTGGGCAGGAGCACCGCCATGGAGGCCGTACGGGCTTCGGCCAGTGGTCCTGTCGGGCGCGAGATGCCTGGGGGTCCATATAGCTCCGCGTTGGTGCTGATGCTAGTGCTGCCTGTGACCAGCACCATGCCGGAGGGCAACAGTGTGGCTGTATGAAAGCCGCGGCCAATGAGCAGAGGGCTCGTGGTGCTCCACGCCCCCGTACCGGGGTCGTACACCTCCGCGCTGGAGTCGGTGCCACTGGAGCCGAAGCCTCCGGTGACCAGCAGCTCGCCATTGGGCAACAGCGTCGCATTGTGCCAGCGGCGGGCCATGCTCAGAGAGCCCGTGGAGCTCCATGCCCCCGTGGCCGGGTCGTACACCTCCGCGCCGGAGAGATTGCCACTGGAGCTTTCGCCTCCGGCGACCAGGACCTTGCCATTGAGCAACAGGGTCGCCGTGTGCGAGAAGCGGCCCCCGGCCAGAGAGCCCGTCGGGCTCCACACCCCCGTGCCCGGGTTGTACACCTCCGCGCTGGAGGGAGTGCCACCGGAGCCGTTGCCTCCGGTGACCAGGACCTTGCCATCGGGCAACAGCGTCGCCGTGTGCTGGCGGCGGGCCATGGCCAGAGAGCCCGTCGGGCTCCACATACCCGTGCCCGGGTCGTACACCTCCGCGCCGGAGAGATTGCCACTGGAGCCGCTGCCTCCGGCGACCAGGACCTTGCCATCGGGCAACAGTGTCACCGTGTGCCCAATGCGGCCCTCGGCCAGAGAGCCTGTCGGGCTCCACACCCCCGTGCCCGGGTCGTACACCTCCGCGCTGGTCACCAGTGTACCGTTGGCGCCGCCGGCAATCAGGACCTTGCCATCGGGCAACAGTGTCGCCGTGTGTCCGTTGCGCTCCGTGGCCATGGAGCCCGTGTAACTCCACGTGTACCCCGCCGTGAGCGGGTCCATCCGCCCCACCCTCAGGCGCTCCATTGCAGCCTCCAGCCCTGGAGGCACGCTGCAGCCCAACCCTACCCAGACCAGCAGCAGCAGTATCGGCACTCCAGCGGTCAGCGCAGGTTCGCGCCTCTTCATCAGACTGCCCATGACCAGACCTCCTCGTTCCACCTGGATGATTCTGAAATCCGGCACCGCGACCCCCCAGCAGGCTCATTCACGGAAGGCCGTTCACGTTCGCGTCGTGACCATGCATGAAGTACAGAAATGCTCTCGTCCGGGCTGTAGCCGGGCCCACTCGGATGAGGTGAGCCCGATCACAGAGGCGCGGTGACGGTATGTGCGGTGCCTTTCGAGGCGCTGGCCCTGGGGCAAGACGCGCACGGGAAGCGCCGAGTGTTCACTTCCAGAATCCTATCCCGGGCCTCGTCCCACCGTAAAACGGATGCGGAGGCTCACGGGGGCGGGGAGGCTGGGCCCGTGTTATCGCACCGGCTTCCTCCGAGGAGGCAGCCACGTGAGCAACCAGAACGTCCGCATCGAGAAGGACACGTTCGGTCCCATCGAGGTCCCAGCCGATCGCCTGTGGGGCGCGCAGACGCAGCGCAGCCGGCAGAACTTCGCCATCTCCACCGAGCGCATGCCAACGGCCCTCATCCGCGCCCTGGTGCTGGTGAAGAAGGCGGCGGCCATCGTCAACATGGAGAACGGCACCCTGCCCGGGGACAAGGGCGAGGCCATCGTGAAGGCCGCCAACGAGGTGCTCGACGGCCAGCACGACGAGGAATTCCCACTGCTGGTGTGGCAGACGGGCAGCGGCACCCAGACGAACATGAACGTCAACGAGGTGCTGGCCAACCGCGCCTCGGAGCTGCTCGGGGGCGAGCGCGGCGAGAAGCGCGAGGTGCACCCCAATGACGACGTCAACAAGGGGCAGAGCTCCAACGACGTCTTCCCCACCGCCATGAGCGTGGCCGCGGCGGAGGCCGTGGTGCGCAACGTCCTGCCCGAGCTGCTGGCGCTGCGGGACGTGCTCGCGGAGCGCTCGGAGAAGTTCCGGGACATCGTGAAGATCGGCCGCACGCACCTGCAGGACGCCACGCCGTTGACGCTGGGCCAGGAGTTCAGCGGCTACGTGGCGCAGCTCGAGCATGCGCGCCGGCACATCGAGCTGTCCCTGCCGCACCTGTCCGAGCTGGCGCTCGGTGGCACCGCGGTGGGCACGGGCCTCAACGCGCCCAAGGGCTTCGCCGAGCGCGTGGCCCAGGAGCTCGCGCGCCTCACGGGCCATCCCTTCGTCACCGCGCCCAACAAGTTCGAGGCGCTCGCGGCCAATGACGCGCTGGTGCACGCCCATGGCGCGCTCAAGGGCCTGGCCGCCGCGCTCTTCAAGATCGCCAACGACGTGCGCTGGCTGGCATCGGGGCCGCGCTCGGGCATCGGGGAGATCACCATCCCGGAGAACGAGCCGGGCAGCTCCATCATGCCGGGCAAGGTGAACCCCACGCAGTCGGAGGCGCTCACCATGCTGTGCGCGCAGGTGATGGGCAACGACGTGGCCATCTCCCTGGGCGGCGCCTCCGGCAACTTCGAGCTGAACGTCTTCAAGCCGCTGCTCGCCCACAACTTCCTGCAGAGCTGCCGGCTGCTGGCGGACGGCATGCGCAGCTTCCGGCTCCACGCCGCGGTGGGGATTGAACCGAACCTGCCCCGCCTCAAGGAGAACCTGGAGCGCTCGCTGATGCTCGTCACCGCGCTCAACCCGCACATCGGCTACGACAACGCGGCGAAGATCGCCAAGAAGGCGCACAAGGAGGGCAAGACACTCAAGGAGGTCGCGGTGGAGCTGGGCCTGCTCACCGCCGAGCAGTTCGACCAGTGGGTGCGCCCGGAGAAGATGACCGGCAACCTGTAGGTTCACCGGCCCCACGGCACGTCGAGGATGACGGTGTGAGGGAACCGGCACGCTCTCGAGAGGCCATGACCTGCTGGTACAGCGGCTGTTCGCGCTGGGGCACACGCCGTTGAAGACGGGGAAGGCCAGCCTGGCTCCGCGTTAGCGCCCGGACGATGACCGGCGCCGGCGGCGGCCCGCCCTCCACCCCGCGAGCAGCAGTGCGGCGGCCGCGAACGGAGTGCCAGCGGCCGTGGTGCAGCCCAGGATGCCGTCGTCGGACCCGGGCTCGTCGGGGGGAGGAATCTGCTCCGGCGACTCCGGCTCCGGGATCCCCGGGGCGTCGGGCGTCGCGGGAGTGCTCTCGGCCCTCACGCCGTGGTTGCGCACCCGGATCTCATCATCGAAGTGTCCGCTCTTGAGGGACACCTTGCCGAGGTCATCGGTGGCGGGCGCGTCGGAGCGGAAGGCGAAGCGGTCGGCCAGGAGCACCTCGCCGCCTCCGGGCGGTGTCACCCAGACGCTGTACGTCCTGGCGCCCAGGTCCGTCCGCATGCGCACGTGGTAGGTGGCGTTGGCCTCGTAGGGCACGCTGGCGAGCGCGGCGTAGTCCCCGCCCCGGCGCACGTCGAAGAAGCCGCTCGGGTTCAGGCGGATGAGCATGGCCAGACTGGCGTAGCTGGTGACGGAGGTGGACGTGTCCGCGTAGCCGATGACGGCGTCGATGAACTTGCCGAGCGGCGTCACGTCGAACTCGACCACGCGCACGCCGGTGTTGCCAGTCCCCAGGTCATGCAGGCTCCCGGGGAAGCCGAGCGTCGAGAGCCAGCCGCCCGCGTTCCACCGCTTGAAGCGGCTCACCGCCTCGACGAAGTAGTAGTCCCCGTAGATGAGGCTCTTGTCGATGTCATCGCCCTGCGGGTTGATGGCCGTCCGGTAGAAGGCGACCCCGTGCAGCAGGATGCCCGGGCTGTCGCTGGCGGCGGGGGTGAGGTAGGCCGGCGAGCTGAGGGTGTCGAGCATGGCCAGGGCCGCGCTCCGGTAGCGCTGGGCCACGGCCGGGTCGCTGACGTACCGGCTCAACTCCAGGAGCGCCGAGGCGGCGATGGCGGCGGCCGAGGAGTCCTTCTGCTGCTGGTCCTGCGGCGCGTTGAAGTCCCAGTTGGGGATGGCGTCCGCGGGCAGGTGGGACAGGTAGTACTCGGCGGTCCGCTGGGCGCCCTGCAGCATGCGCGCGTCCCGCGTGTACCGGTACGCCATGGTGAAGCCGTAGATGGCCCACGCCTGTCCCCGGGCCCAGGTGGAGCTGTTGGAGTAGCCCTGGTACGTGCCTCGCGAGAGGATGCCGCCCGAGGTGTTGTAGTCCACCACGTGGAAGGTGCTGCCATCCGCGCGGACCATGTCCGTCAGCGTCCTCACGGCATGGCGCAGCGCCATGTCGTTCCACGCGGCATTGCCTCCATTCCGGGCGCCCCAGAAGAGCAGCTCCAGGTCCATCATCGTGTCCGTCACCATGGGCACGTGCCAGACGCCGTCATTCCAATCGCAGCAGTCGATGACGCCCACCGTGGCGTTGTAGCGCCGGGCCAGCGAGGTCGCGGCCGTCAACATCACCTGCCGGTAGTAGTCATCTCCCGTCAGCCGGTACCCCTGGCCGAAGCTGCTCATGAACTTGAAGCCCAGGTCATGGGTGATCTGCCGGATGTCGGGGTTGCTCTTCTGGATCTCCAGGTTGCGCGTCCAGGCGTCCGCCCGCGAGCGCCAGAAAGGGTCTCTCGTGGGCTCGTACATGAGCCAGAGCTGGCCCGGGAAGAAGCCCTGGACCCAGTCGAGGTTGGCGGTGTTGGGGACGAGTCTCCACGGCCCGTTGGTGGTGGCCTTGGGATACTGGTTCGTGGGGATCGCCGGATGGGTGGCCGTGGCCCGCAGCTTCTGTTGGGCGTGCTGCAGGACGCGGTCCGCCGTGGCGTCATCGAAGGCGAGAGCGGGCGCCGCCGCGAACACGCAGAGGAAACCCGCGAGCCACCATGAGAAAGCTTTTTCCCTGATTCCACTCTCCACCATGCCCACCCTCCCTGTGTCCTGTGGTCCAGGGAAGATGGGGTGGGTGGGGGGAGAGGCCAATGGCCTCGCGTGGCAGGGATGCGTCCATGCCTCGACGCTTCTCGCCGGCAGGGAGGGGCTTCCCGGTATCACCTCATGCGGAGGTGAGCCGCTGGAGGATCCTCACCGTGTCCACCGCGGCGGTGGAGGGGGACAGGGCCGTGTCGGCGATGCCGGACACCACGCGGGTGATGTCGTGGTCCACCTCGCCCTCGCGGGACCAGGTGCTCACCGGGGGCGCGGTGATGTAGACGGAGTAGGCGTGGTGCCCCGAGCCGGGCCGCTCGCCGATGAGGTGCAGGATGGCCCGGTGCGAGTCCGCCTCCGGCAGCGAGCCGTACAGCACCTCGCCGATGTGGTAGCCGGCGCGCACGCGTCCCGAGCGGACCACGATGGGCTGGGGCGCCACCTTGTAGCCCGCGGCCGCCAGCTCCGTGCGCACCCGCTCCAGGTACGGCGCGAGGTGTCCCTCGTCCGTGAGCGCGTAGGCGTTGAGCCCATCGGAGATGACGAGCTGCACGTCGTACTGGCCCGCGTGCGTGTCCCGCAGGCGGCGCAGGGCCTCCACGGCCTCGGCGGTGAGCTGCTCGCCCGTGGGCGGGTGGAGGATGTAGTCCTGGCGGTCCTTGGAGCCGGTGACCACGGAGACGGCGCCGGCCATCGTGCTCGCGAAGGTGTCGGGCAGCTCGGCGTGGATGCTCTTCTTCGCGTCGTCGTAGAGGTAGCGGATCTCCCGGTCCAGGTCGGGGTTCAGGTCCCACAACCGGGCGCCATGGCCCTCGGCGAGCCACACGCCGCGCTGGCGCACCTCGGCCATCTGCTTCCGGGCCTCGGCGAGCACCTCCGCGTCCGGGCGCGTGTCGCCCTTGCGCCGCCGGTATTGCAGGTACACCCAGGTGGGGTCGCCGAAGTGCTCGGTGGGCGCGCCGTGCGCGTCGAGCACGCCGAGCTCCTGGAAGAAGGCCCACATCCGGTCATCCACCTTGTAGCCGAAGCGCTCGCGGATGCGGACGTGGTCCTGGAACGCCGTGGTCAGGTAGCTGAGCATCGGATCATTCTTGGTGGGCAGCGCCATGAGGTAGGCGGGGTTGGCGGGCATGATCTGCTCCAGGCACCAGTCGAGGTCATCCAGGTTGACCTCCATGTGCAGCGTGGAGCAGACGTCCAGGCCGAGCGTGAGCCCGTGCAGCTTGCCCATGACGATGTCCTCGAGGCAGCAGCGCACGAGCTGCTCGCGGGTGCGGAACACCTCGGGGCCGATGAAGCCGGCCACGTCGTTGAGGTGCACCCAGGGAGCGGCGGGCCTGCCAGCGCCGAGCTGGGCCTGGGCCACGCGCTGCTGGAGTACGCGGGCGAAGCCGTACTTGCGCGACTCGTGCACCACCATGTCGAAGCCGTTGCCATGGCCGTTGGTGCCATCGGCGCCCTGGCCCGTCTCGAAGTAGAGGCCGTACTTGCCGGTGCGCGCGGCCGCGTGCCCGAGCATCTTGGGGAGGGTGACGTCGAACGTCTGGTTGGCGCCCTCGGTGCCGCCGAGGCTCTGGAACCAGAGCGCGGTGGAGCCGGGCTCGAGCTTCTCCACCTCGGCCTGGATGTCGATGTGGGCCAGCACGCAGTGGGGCATCACGTCCGCGATGCCGAACGTCTCCAGGGTATCCCGGAGCGTGTTCTCCACGGTGCGCACCGAGGCCACCTCGCTGGAGACGGGGTTGGTGCCGAGCACCACGTCGCCCACGGCGAAGGCCCAGCCGTTGAAGACCTGCCAGCGGATGTCATCCGGGTGGTCCGTGGGCGAGTTGGGCTGGATGCGCGCGCCCAGGTAGCCCTGGGAGCCGATCCGGCTGCCGGGCAGCGGGTTGAAGACCCTGCTGCCCACGGAGATGAGCTCCTCGTTGCTCATCAGCTTCACGATGCAGCCGATGATGTCGCTGCTCAGCCCGGACATGATGGACTTGATCTCCGCCTCGTCCCGGTCGAGCAGGAAGCGCTTGAGCTCGCCCATCGTCCACCCCTTCACGGAGTCCGCCGCGGAGGCGTCCACGCCCTGCTCGATGAGGGTGAAGAGGCCGTCCTCGAAGAGCGGGTGGGCGCGCAGGTCGCCGATGCGCGTGTTGGACAGGAGGAGGCGCGCGTTGGCGCGGGAGGTGTCGTCCGCGGCGGCCAGGTGCGCGGCCTCGTCACCTTCCTTGTACTCGTTGGCCGCGCCGATGAGCTGCTTGTAGAGCGTCAGGTCGAAGCCTCCCCGGGTGCGTTCCAGGTAGGCGAAAAGGCTCTCTCCGTTCTTCACCGAGGGGACGTAGACGCCGGGTGGAGGTGGAGGTGTGGGCTCCTCGCGGCAGGAGGCGAGGGCGAGCGCGGAGCCACCGAGCATCACCGACTTCATGAACATCCGGCGGCGCATCACCACGGGTTCCCAGCGAGGACTCGGGGGCGAGGGGTTACGCTGCGTTCCACGGCGTGGCCGGACCCGGTGCATCGTCTTCATGGCTGTCCCCCTTGCGTTGGATGGAGGAGATTTTACCAGGAGCGCTGACGCCGAGGCAAAACGGCCCTGTCTGACATTGCCCAGGGGTGAGCACGTGGGGCTTCGAGACGGTGTGGCTTCAGGAGTACCGTCCGGAGCCCTTATGAGCCTTCCTTCCCTGGACAGCATCGAGACCCCGGCCGCGCTGGTGGACGAGGACCGCCTGGAGAAGAACCTCCAGAAGGCGGCGGCGTACGTGCGCGAGCACGGGCTGCGGTGGCGGCCGCACACGAAGACGCACAAGGTGCCGGAGCTGGCGGCGAGGCAGCTCCAGGCCGGAGCCTCCGGCGTCACGGTGGCCACGCCGCGAGAAGCGGAGGTGATGGGCACGGTGGCCGATGACGTGCTCCTGGCCTACTCGCCGGTGGGGGCTTCCAAGCTGGCGCGGTTGATGGCGCTGCCCGGACGGGTGCGGCTCTCGGTGGCGGTGGACTCCCGCGAGGTGTTGGCGGGGCTTGCCGAGGCCGCTCGCGGGGCGAAGCGCCGCGTGGGCGTGCTGGTGGAACTGGACCTGGGGATGCGCCGCGTGGGCGTGCCGATGCCGGAGGAGGCGGTGGCGCTGGCGCGCGAGGTCGCCGGGACGGAGGCGCTCGATTACCAGGGCGTGATGTTCTACCCGGGGCACATCCGCATGCCGATGGCCGAGCAGGGTCCGGCGCTCGCGGAGGTGTCACGGCGGCTGGGGACGTTCCTGGAAGCGCTCGGGGCCGCGGGGTTGACGCCGGGTATCGTGAGTGGAGGCTCCACGCCCACGCTCTGGCGCTCGCACGAGGTGGTGGGGATGAATGAGATCCGCCCGGGCATCACGCCCTTCTTCGACCGGGCGAGCGCGTGGATGGGCGCGTGTGGCTGGGACGAGGTGGCCTACTCGGTGCTGGCGACGGTGGTGAGCACGGCGGTGCCGGGACAGGCCGTCATCGACGCGGGCTCCAAGGCGCTGGCGAAGGAAGAGCTACCGATAGGCGGCTACGGCGCGTTGCTGGAGCGGCCGGACGTGGTCGTGCATGCGCTGTCCGAGGAGCACGGGATGCTGGACCTGTCGCGCACCTCGTGGAGGCCGCGCGTGGGCGAGCGGGTGCGGGTGGTGCCCAACCATGTCTGTGTTTCGGTGAACCTGCAGGACGAGCTGTGGGCCGTGCGCGGCGGGCAGGTGGTGGGCCACTGGGACGTGACGGGACGGGGCCGGGGGCCGTCTCCTGTCCTATAGTGTCCCGCCCCTCCTCGAAAGCGAGCCCCCCATGAAGACGCAGAAGCTGTCCGTGTTCGCCGTTCTCGCCCTCGGTGCCACCCTCGCGATCCTGGGTTCTGCCCCCTCCCATGCGAAGGCGCGCGCGGTCATCGAGCCCATGGGCATGGTCCTGCCCGCCAGTCTGCCCAAGGTCACCTTCTACTTCCGGGCTCCGGCGGGAACGACGCTCACGGGCTCCTTCATCGCCGAGGATGTGGGCAAGGCCGCACCGAAGAACTTCGTCATCGACTCCGCCACCGTGACGGCCGCGGACAAGATGGCGGCGACCTTCACGCTCGGGCGGCCCACCAGCGGCTGGCCGATTGGCCAGTACCGGCTCGAGGTGAAGCAGGGAAAGAAGCTCGTGCACGTCGAGCGCTTCATGATCCTCGAGGCGCAGTAGCGCGCCGCTCAGTGCTCGACGCGGCCCTTCTGGCTCTGGCGGTAGACGGGGAGCCGCATGGCGTGCAGGAAGCCGCGAGGGCGGATGCCGAGCCCATCGCGGAAGGGGTTGAAGCGCAGGCGCGCCGGATCCAACACCACCTCCTGGCGCAGGAAGATGTCGGCGAGGGGCGTCCAGGTGCGCGGCAGTCCATGCTCCAGGGGCAGCACCTCGAAGGTGAGGAGGGCATTGCCGTCGTGCATGGCGTCGCGCAACCGGGCCACCCGGGAGCCGAATCGCCGGGGGCCGCGCTGCGAGGTGAGCCGCAGCTTCGTCTTCCCGAGTCCCCGCACCGTGAAGGGCGCGAGGCCGTAGTAGTCGTTCTGGAGCCAGTCATGGACGCGGGTGGTGAGGAAGGCGGGGCCCAACGTCCAGACATGGCGCAGGGTGGCGCAGAGGACGTCCTGGTCGCCGGGTGAGGCCTCCTCGGTGAGGCGCGTGTCGCGCCGGAAGCGTATCGAGGCCCCGAGGATGTCCGGCCACTCGCGTCCGCCCCGCCAGGTGGCGGTGGAGAGCCGCACGAGCGCCGGGCCCGCGAGGCGGCTGGCCACGGAGAGGAAGGGCGGGTCGGTCCTCACGGGAACGACCTCGGCCTGGAGACAGATGCCCTCGGCGTGAACGGCCCGCGCGTGGCGCAGGCCCGAGATGGCACGGAATTGTGGAGACAACAGGGCCCCGACCGTCTGCCCCACCGTTTCACCCAACAGTCCCATGTGCACCTCCCCCGGCTGCACAGGGTGGGGTGGGGTGGAGCGCCCGGCCAATCTCCGCGCCATGCCTGGACGGAGAGCGGGCAGGGAGGCGTACTCCTGGGATTCAGCAGGTGAGGGGACCAGCCCTTCCGCTCCCAGTGCGCCACCGGGTGAGGGACGCTCGCTGGCGGCGCACGGGCCAGTCGGGCTCGAGGTCCAGGGGCCTTCCGGAGTGGAGTACCAGCTCCAGGGCCGCACGGCTTCGGACCGTGAGCGGGCTGGGCGGGTCTTCCAACTCCTCCAGGCAGCCCTCGAGGGTGAATGGATGGCCATGGCGCCAGCGCCGCCCCCCTTCGAAACGGTGTCCATGGGCGTCCCACCACTGACGCCAGGCTCGTGGGTCGGTGCTCCATTGTTCCCGCTCGTGGCCCTCTTCCTCGTCCTCCCGGGCGGCCACGCGAATCTTCAACCCGGGTCCCGCGCCGCTGAGGAGCCCGAGCGCCGAGGCGGCGCTCTGACGGTGCAGGGGGTCCTCTGCCTCCAGGTGCAACAGCAGCTCGGGCACGGCGGCCGAGAGCCCCAGCAAGCCCAACGCTTCGAGTGAGGCCTCGGCGAGGGAGGGGCGCGCACCGAGCCGGCGCAACACGGGCAGATCCTGGGCATCCCCGGCCAACGCGAGCAACCGGGGGAGCTCGGGAGGTGGGAGACCGGAGTTGCAGAGCTGGCGGCAGAACGTCAGCGCCCGGCGTGAGCCCAGCAGCAGCGCGGCCCGAGCCAGTGGCTCGGCCTGCTCGGGGGGCGAATGGGCGAGGAGGGCTTCGAGGGCGGGAAGCGCGGGCCGGTGGCCCAGGCGGGCGAGGGCCAGGGCGGCGGCGCTACGGACGGGGTCGTCCTCGTCCTCGAGCAGGGGCATGAGCCGGGAGGGTTCGCCTTCCCTCCGGTGTCCCAGGAGGCCGGCGGCCGCGGCACGTACCTGGGGGCGCCCATCCGCCAACGCTCGGGTGCAGCACCCCGCTACCTCGGGGTGGAGCGACAGGGCGAGCGCCTCGGTCCAGGTGGGCAGCACCTCCTCGAGAGCCGCCTCCCGGGTCTGGAGGAGCGCGTCGATACCGGCCTCCTCGGGAGCCAGCGAGGCCAGCACATGGAGCCCGGCGAGGAACTGCCCGTCATCTCCGGAGGCCACGGCTTCTCGCGCACGGCCCAGGGCCACCTCGGCGGAGGCGCGCATGGCCGCGAGGTGGAGGGCGAGCCGGGTTTCGAATTCCTCGGCATCCGTCCAGCGGGCACCGGGCCCATGGAGCAGGCGCCTGCGCTGCTGGAGGAGGAACTCCACCTCGGAGAGGTGCTCCTCCTGGAACTCGCGCAGGAAGGACTCGGCGCCAGGATGGTCCAGCAGGGTCTTGGTCATGACGTCAGCCACGGCGCTCAAACGAGGATCGTCTGGTCACGGAGGATTTCGCAGAGCTTGGAGAGCTGGCCCCTGTCCGTGGCTGCGGCCTTCGCGTTGAATCCACCACGAGGGGGGAGATGCCCATGGATGGCCGCATCCTCCCGCTCAAGAAGAAGGCACTGCGGACGGTAGCAGTCGAAGTACGGATCCTGCAGCTGCACCGCAATCACCGCATAACGTGGAGGGGGCCGCCACTCCTCGGCCTCGTAGAGTCCGATGAGCTGCTCGATATCGAAGCTCAGGTTGGGAATCTCCAGTCTTCCAAGGCTGCTACCCATACGGAGCAGGAACTCCTCATGAATGGGAGGGATGGGCTGGCCCATGACGGCGGAAAGCCGTTCGATCCTCTCCGCCGACGCACCCCGCACGCTCGAGGGGTAGTCGGAGTCATACTGGCCGAGGAATGTGAGGAATTCATCCATCATGGGAGCGGAGACAAGAATGCCAGGCGCAGGTCAGAGGAGTGCCGTGTTGTCACGGATGACCTCAATCAACCTCTTGAACTCCCTCTCATCCTGCGCGGCCAGTTCCGCCGTCATTCCACCTCCCTCGGGATTGCGGCTGGCATAGAAGGCCGCGTCTCCTCGCTCGAACAACGGGTTCAGTTCGCTGGTGTAGGGCTGCCTCTCGAAACCCTGCATCGCCATGATCTTCCCCAAGGAGTCCATCAGCCCAGGTGGAACGCGCGACAACCCGTCCTCTCCCTCCTCGAGCGAGGGGGTGAACTGCCGCCGATGGGGCAATGATTCCATTCGTTTGACACTGAAGGCGAGCACGAACAACATGTCCTTGAGCGACGGAAAAGAGACCCAGAGATTGTCTGTCGTCTTGAATGGCTCTTGAGGATCGGCCCTGACTACGGGGCAGTCCTGGCGTGCGCTGTCACCGCAATCGAGGAGGTAGCGATCGTAGGGATCCTCGAGCTGTGCACCAATGAAGATATACCGGGCAGGCGGCTTTCTCTTGCCAACTTCGTAAAACTTCAACACCCGTCCGATATGGAAGTCAGTCTCTGGCATCTGGAGATCGCCCATGTTCTTGCCCAGATGCAGGAGGAACTCCTTGTAGTGTGCTGGCAGGTCTCGGCCCACCAACTGCTCGAGTCTTGCCGTCTCCTCAATGGAGGCGCCTCGAACCTTCGAGGGAAATTCCGGATCGTACTGCCGGATGAATTCAATCAGGTCGCGCATCTTTTTCTCCCGGTGGCTTCAAGAACAATCAGCCACCGTACTCAACACGTCTTTTCCTGGACTTCACAAAGCATCGCGGTCAAGACCACCTTGCAGGTGTCACATGATGGAACGCTCTGGCGATGCCTGAACGCTCTTTCCAACTCCAGCTCATTGCGGAGATGCTTGACCCTGACGGCCTTGCTGCCTTGTGGGAAGCGCCGGAGAATGGGAGGGCGGAACCATATCTCGGACATGGACCCAGGCACGTGTCCATCACCCAATGCCTTCTGGATGAGCTGTGGCCCCGCGCAAACCCCTGGTCTGTTCTTACCGATGTTGTCCTTGAATTCAGAGAGCTTCATTTTCTTCCCCTGGGGATTCGTCACGATGGCGTCCTTTCCCAGAGGAGAACAGAGGGTCCACCTGCCGTCTCGTTGTCGAAGGCTCTTGACCGCCTCTGTGAAGGCATCGACGTAGTAGCCGCCAGACATGGCCGCATAGAGCTTCTGTCCGCACTTGCAGATGAGCGCGCCAATCATGTAGCCCGAAAGAATCTCGACGCCTTCTTGGTTTTCGTGCGTCTTGAGCATCTCCAGCTTCTGCTTGCTCGCCACTCTCAAGATTTCCTTGGAGAGTTTTCGCGCCTCCGCCTGGACGGAGTGCCTCTCGTGTAGACGGTGCTCCGACTTGTCCTTCTTGCACCGGGGGCACTTCGTATTCCCCTTGACCGGGTCATCACCGTAGGCCAGCCCCGTTCCTCCGTCTTGGAGGAAGGCCGTGTTGAAGGTGTTCCCGTTGTGCTGGGTGACGTCCATGAAGCGCACCACGCCCTTGCCCTCGAACTTCACGTCCAGGCTATAGGTGCCCCAGGTCATCTTCCCCTTCGTCTTGGAGGAGATGAGCCCACCGCCCGCCGTTCCGGCCTCGTCCCCCGTGCTCGTGCTCAGGGCCGAGCTCTTCAGCGCCACCGGATTGCCTTCGATCTCCACCGTCTTGCTGGCCTCGGACAAGTCGCTGTTCCTGGCCACGTTGACATACGGGACGGGCACCGGCCCTCCCGGAGAGGGCGTCTTGCACACGTCGGGTGCCGCGGAGACATTCGTCTTGCCGTCTCCCTTGTGGACGATGCTGCGCCCGTTCGCGAATGTCTTCGTCATGTCTCCCTCGAGAGGATGAAGGCTCCGACCCGGCCCTCGTCGGAGCAGCCGTACACCAGGGCCCGGGGGGCTGTCCGTGTTCCGGGTTCAGCTCCCCCAGGACATGGAGCGCATGGCCCAGTTGGATGGCACCGGCGCCCGCCCCCACGTCCCCCAGGCTCTCCGCCACCAGATGCCCCACCAACGGCTCGGGCATGAGGGCCGCGTTGCGCAGGTAGGCCCGGTTGAATTCATGGCCCCAGAACGTCTCACCCGTCTGGCAGGACAGCACGTGCGCGACCCGCCGGGAGCCGGCGGCCGGGTGGGCGTGGAGCTGGCGGAAGGCCGCCGTGAGCCCCTCGGCCAGGCTGGGCTCGGACTGGAGTCTGTGGCGGGGCTCCATCGCCAGTGCCAGGGCGAGGATGCGTCCCTGGGCCCGTGGCCTGTCGCGTCTGAGCGCCGAGGCCCGCGCGAGTAGCACGAAGCCGGCCCCTTCCCCTGGGAGGATGCCCTCCCGTACCGAGGAGCACAGCAGCCGTCTCCGTGCCAGCAGGTGCTCCAGCGAGCCCGGATCGCACAGGGAGTCCACCGCGCCCACCAGCACGCGCTCCGCTTGCCCGGACAGGAGCAGCTCCGCGGCGCGGGCCAACGCCACGAAGAATCCCGCGCGCCCTTCGCGGCACAGCCCTTCGGGCCGTACCAGCAGCCGGGTTGGAGCCGCCACCTCCGTGAGTGCCCGGAGCAGCGGCGCCTCGTCAACGGTTGGGCCACTCCCTGGTGTCGGCAGTGCCAGCACCAGGGGCAGGGTCCCGGTCCCCTCCACCCGTGCTTGCTTCAAGCATTCCTGGAGCGCCGTGGTGGCCAGGGCCCGCATGCGTTCCGAGCGCGTGCGCTCGGGCTCCAGCAGTGTCAGCCGGGAGGCCCGGAGTGGCTCTCCCTTTCTGTCCAGCACTTCCGTCTGGAAGAAGCGCACGGTGCCGGCCGCCATCTCCACCTGGGTGGTCCGGGTGGTCAGCCCCAGCGGCGTGCACAGTCCCAGCCCGAGCACCGCCATGTCCTCTGGCCAGGCCCTCATGGGGAGGCCTCCTCCCACGGCTCCAGTTCACGCACCACGCTGTATTCGTGCCGGGACAGCTCCTCATGGGCGACCACCGCCGCACGCCAGATGAGCGTCAGGGCCCGTTCCTCGGGCTCGATGTGGACGGCGTCCAGGACCAGCGGGCGCCGTTCGACCCGGTGCTGGAAGACCACCTTGACGGCCAGGCGATGCCGGGGAAGCGGGAAGGCCCACTGCCCGTCGGGAGACAAACCACTCAGGACCACCGGTTCACCCCCCTTCAACCAGGGGGAGGCGACGAGGCCAGGGGTTGCGGCGAGGAAGAAGCGGCGATCGAAATCGAGGGGCCACAGCGGGGCGCGGTTCTCGAGCCAGGCCTCGTCGTACGTGCCCGCGTAGGCGAGGCGAGGCTGCCAGCTCCGGGCAATGGGGCCGAGCCCCACGGGGGTGACCCGGTCGGAGTGGCGGCGGATGAGTTGGTGGGGGTCCTCCAGGTTGGGAAGTGGCTGCTCCACCGCGGCCCGGGCCGAGGCGTGGAGCCCTCTGCCCACCGGGTTGCGCGGCTCGCTGGCCCCGCCGAACCCGCGCTCGTAGACGAGCGGCATGGACTCGAAGGGCAGGGGGTCCGAGGGACGGGGCTCCAGCAGACCCTGTGCCCATACCCGCTCGCCGAAGACCTGGAGGAGCTTCCGGCAGGGACCAATGCGGACGCCCACCTGCATCTCCTTGAGGGGCCTTCCTCGCGGTGCCCAGGCTTTTCCAGAGATGTAGATGTCGGTGGCGGGGCGGAACCAGGTGCTCTGTCCCTCCACGCGGAGGCTGGAGGCGTCTGGCTGTCCCCACCAGCCATCCTCCATGGAAGGTGGGAGCTGTTTGTCGCTGCGCGCAGGGGGGGGCCTCCGAGGAACGGCCGGCCGGGGGTAACTCGAAGCGCCCCGCGACACAGGCGACCAGCAGTTCTCGTCCCGCCTCATCCAGTGATGGGAAGGTCGTGGCCTCGAAGTGGGTGAGATTCTCGAGGTTCGGCATGGTGGTGGTGTCATCCCCCCGGTGACGACAGGCTCTTCAGCGGCTCTTCTGCCATGCCCTCTCTGGCCGGGCTACTGCTCGGCAGGTGCTCACCCCAGCGCCGCCCAGAGGTCGTCGAAGGCCCGGCAGAAGGGGAGCACCAGCCGGGGATCGTCCGACACGAGCACGTTCTCGTGGTTCTCGTCCGCGGCCGAGCGGGTCCAGTTGTAGCTGCCCGTCAGCAGCCGCACCCGGTCGAACACGGCGAACTTGTGGTGCATGTGGGCCGCCGTCCGCTCCACCCGCACGGCCACTCCCGCGTGCCCCAACCGGTGGATGTCCGAGCCGGGGTCCATCGCCTTGTCCCCGTCCGACACCACCCGCACGCGCACGCCCCGCTCATGTGCCTCCAGCAGCGCCCGGGTGATGCGGTCATCCGTGATGGTGAAGACGCACACGTCCGCGCTGCCCCTCGCCTCGCCGATCAGCCGCACGATGGCCCTCAAGGGGGCCTCCCCGGGGCTGAAGTGCGCCTCCATCCGGCTCGTCTCCCGCAGCTCTCGCGAGGGCTGCAGGGCCTTCACCATGTCCTCCAGCCAACCCATCACCTCGCGGGCCCGGGGGTCGCTCACCGCCTCGCGCGCCAGCTCGAAGGCCCTCGAGCGGAACAGGGCCAGCACCGCCTCGCCCGCCTTGCGGTCGTCCAGGACGGCCTGGAGCGCCTGCCGCTCCGTCCGGGTCAGCGTCCGGTCCTCCAGCGTCGCGGCGAGGATGGCATCGATGTCGGAGGCGTTCATGGGGGACACCCGGGTGGGGGCCCCGAGCGTAACCTGGAGCACGGTCCTGAAAGAACGGACGGGCGCCCGGCGGGAAGGCGGATTAGTGTTGGAGGGCCATGAACATCCCCTTCGTCATCGAGACCACCCACCGGGGTGAGCGCGCATACGACCTGTACAGCCGGCTCCTCAAGGACCGCATCGTCATGCTCGGCACGCCAGTGACCGATGAAGTGGCGAACATCATCGTCGCCCAGCTCCTCTTCCTCGAGTCCGAGGACCCCGACAAGGGCATCAACCTCTACATCAACTCGCCCGGAGGTTCGGTGACGGCCGGTCTGGCCATCTATGACACGATGCAGTACGTCAAGTGTCCGGTGTCCACCATCTGCATCGGCCAGGCGGCCTCGATGGGCGCCCTGCTGCTGCTCGCCGGGGCGCCGGGCAAGCGCTACGCCCTGCCCAACGCGCGCATCATGATCCACCAGCCGCTCGGCGGCGCCCAGGGTCAGGCCTCGGACATCGACATCCAGGCCAAGGAAATCCTCCGCCTGCGCTCCTACATCAACGGCCTCATCGTGAAGCACACGGGCCACACCGTGGAGCGCATCGAGAAGGACACCGAGCGCGACTACTTCATGAGCGCCGAGGAGGCCCGGCAGTACGGCATCCTCGACGAGGTGGTGACCAAGCAGGTGCTCTCGCCCGCGGTCAACACCAACAAGGACAAGCTCTAGGCCTTCACCCGCGGACGGTGGGCGCAAGGGCTGCGGTCCGGCATTCCCGGGCCGCAACGCTTGCGTGCCGGGCGCCGGGGCTTTCGTCGCGTCGCGAGGGAGCCTCCCTTGGCACGGGCCATGCTCACCTTTGGACTGTCATGGTCCCTCTCCGCCCCGCCATTGCCCTCGTTCTCTCCTCGACCCTCCTCGGCGTCGGTTGCGCCGGACCGGCCCAGGAGCGCCGGATGTACCCCGAGCCCTCCAACACCGTGCAGCAGGAGCTCGGCTACCGCGACGTCGTCCGCATCGGCCAGGAATACGCCACCTCCTCCGGCTATGACGTCGTGGAGGTCGCCGAGGCCGTGCAGACGCGTCCCAACTACTGGCGCATCCGCTTCGGCCTGGCTCCCCGGGGCTCGGGCAAGCTGCTGGATGTCGAGTTCGACGAGGCCCGGCGCCAGGTCGTCGGCTCCACCGAGGTGGGTGGCGCCGCCGGCCGCGTGACGCCGGGTCCTTGAGCCTGCCTACGGCAGCGACGACAGGAACTGGTTCACGTCGTAGGCGAAGCGCTCCGACTCCTCCAGGTAGGGGAAGTGCGCGCTCTGCTCGTACTCGAGGAAGGTGGCGTGGGGCAGTGACTGCGCCAGCGCCTGCATGCTCTCCAGGCCGATGGAGTGGTCGTACCGGCCCGCGATGACGAGCACCGGCGCGGTGACCTTCGCGGCGGCCGGGAAGCGGTAGCGCTGCAGCTCCGTGGAGAACAGCATGCGGGACAGCTCGCCCGTGTTGCGCAGGCCGCTCTCCGCGTCCACCGCCTCCTGCATCTGCTGGTACATGGGGGCGCGGAACTGGAGCTGGTTGAAGAAGGCCTGCCCGTCCATGCCCCGCAGCGCCCGCATCACCTGCGCGTAGTCCGAGGTGTCTCCCGAGGCGCTCGCCGGCGCGGTCATCTTCCCGGGGTGCAGGCGCTCCAGCTCGCGCTTCCAGGTGGCGAAGGTGCTCGCCGCGTCGGAGAAGCCGCTCACCACCACCAGGCCCGCCACGTGCTCGGGGTAGCGCGCCGCGTACTCCAGCGCGAGCGTCCCGCCGAAGGAGTGGCTCAGCAGCACCCAGCGCTCCACGCCCAGCTCCTGGCGCAGCGCCTCCAGGTCCGACACCAGCACGTCCAGCGAGTAGCGCCCATCCCACGGACGCTCGGAGCGGCCACAGCCGCGCTGGTCCAGGTACACCATGCGCCGGCCCTTCTCCAGGTGCGGCCCCATCAGCCGGGCGAAGCTGTAGCTGTTGTGCCCGGGGCCTCCGTGCAGGAAGAGCACCGGGGCGCGCCCGGCCGGAGTCTCTCCGGCGATGCGGTAGTACAGCCGCACCCCGTTGATGACGCGCTGGTGTTCTCCCGGGGCCAGCGGGGGCCCGGCGTGGGTATCGGACAGGGGCACGTGGTGCGCACAGGCGGTCACCAGGGCGGACAACAGGACGGCACAGGCCAGGAAGCCAGGACGCGAGAAACGCATGGCCCCTATGTGGTGTCTCCCGCCCGGGGTTGCCCGTGCCCCGCGCGGGAACTGTCCACGGTTGTCCGGCGCGACTGTTGGCTGGCGGCTATTGCGCCCGCTGGATGCGGTTCGTCTCGGGCGGGGGCTGGGGCGAGCGGGCCTTCAGCCACGCCTCCATGGCGTCCACGTCCAGCGGGCCGCCGCGCCGCTCGGTGCCCTCGGTGAACACCCGGAAGCTGTCGCCCCCATTGGCCAGGAAGCTGTTCACCGTCACGCGGTAGCGGCCCGCCGGGTCCACGGGCGCGCCATTGAGCCGCATGCTGGCCGGGTCCACCTTCTGGCCCACCGGCGCCGAGGCCTTCCACGTGTAGCCGAAGCCCTGGGACGGCTGGAGGATGCGCACCAGGGTGCCCTCCCACTGCTCCTCCAGCAGCGTGTGCAGCTGCGCGCCGGTGAGCGTCATCGTCACCAGGGCGTTGCCGAAGGGCTGCACGCTGAAGGCCTCGCCATAGGTGACGTCGCCCGCGTCGATCTCCGCCCGGATGCCGCCCGGGTTGATGAAGGCCACCTGGGCCCCGGCGTCCTTCGTGGCGGCGAGGTGCGAGTCGGCGATGGCGTTGCCCAGGGTGGACTCGCCCGAGGGCCAGCGCTGGGCGTTGGGCTGCTGGAGCGGTGCCGTCACCTGGCCGAGGACGCGGTTGCGCCGGGGGGCGGACAGGCCGTCATAGCGCTCGACGAGCGCCTGCACCTCGGGGACGCCCTCGGTGTCGCGGGTGACGGGCAGGTTGCGCGCGGTGATCTCCACCACGTCCCCGGTGGCCCCATCCAGCACCAGGTTCATGGCCGTGATGAGCCGCCCGTAGGAGGCCGCGCTGGTGACGCGCTTGCCGGCGATGACGCAGTTGTAGGCCTGGTGGGTGTGGCCGGAGATGACGGCGTCCACCTCCGCGTCCATGCGCTGGACGATGTCCACGATGGGCCCCGAGATGCCCTCGCAGCCGTCATAGGAGCCCTTCTGGACACCGCCCTCGTGGATCAACACCACGATGGCCCGCACGCCCTGCTTCTTCAGCTCGGGTACCAGGGCGTTGACGGTGTCGGCCTCGTCGCGGAACTGGAAGCCCCGGATGCCGGCGGCGTCGACGATCTCCGGCGTGCCCTCGAGCGTCATGCCGATGAAGGCCACCTTCACGCCCTCCACCTCGCGCACGCCGTAGGGCGGGAAGAGGGTGGTGCCCTGGGCGTCCATCACGTTGGCGGAGAGGAACTTGAACGTCGCGCCCTCGAAGGGCGTGCCGTCCTGGCAGCCGTCCACCGGGTGGCAGCCGCCCGTCTGCATGCGCCGCAGCTCGGTGGTGCCCTCGTCGAACTCGTGGTTGCCCACGGCGTTGAAGTCCAGGCCCGCGAGGTTCATCGCCTCGATGGTGGGCTCGTCGTGGAAGAGCGCGGAGACGAGCGGGCTCGCGCCGATGAGATCTCCCGCGGACACGATGACGGTGTTCTTGGGCGCGAGCTCGCGCAGCCGGGCGAGGTGGCGGGCGAGGTGGGTGGCGCCGCCGGCCTTCACCCGGACGGGGCTGCCATCGGGGTTGCTGCCCGTGCGCAGCTCGCCCGAGGAGCCCTCGGGGGGCGCGAGGTTGCCGTGGAAGTCATTGATGGCCAGCACCTGCAGGGACACCTTGCGGGGGCGGAGGTCCGCTGTGGGGGCGCTGCCGCCGTGGACACAGGACAGCAGCAGCGAGGCGGTGAGCAGCAGGGGCGGGAAGCAGCGGGGGGGAGGGAGGCGCATGGGGGGCCCCTATACACAACCCGCTGCCTCGGGGCACCCTCAGTGGAGGGGCCGGGGTCCGGTCCACTCCGGCATCGAGGGGGACACCTGTTCGCGCGGGGCCTTGCCCGCCTCAATGAGCGACTTGAGCCGCATCAGGTCATCATCCATCTGCTTCTTGGGGTCGGCCCCCAGCAGCCGGGCGAAGGCGTGGCCCAGCGCGCCCGCGGGCGGGTGGTAGCACATGCGGATGTCCAGCCGCGTGGAGCGCCCGCCGTGGCACGGCGCGAAGTGGATGGTGCCGGCGTTCTCCACCGTGGAGCCCTCCACGCTCTTCCAGGCGAGCACCTGGTGGGGGATGAGCCGGGTGACGATGGCATCCCACTCGAAGGCGATGCCGGCCGGGCCCTTCACCCGCCAGTGCGAGCGGTCCTCACCGCTGGTGCGCACCTCCTCCACGTGGCTCATGAAGCGCGGGAAGTTCTCCATGGCGCGCCAGAAGCCGAACACCTCCTTCACCGGGGCGTGGACGATGATGTTCTTGTGGACGTCGATGGCCAGCCGCCGGCCGCCCACGCCGGTGAGGTTCCTGAGCCCGATGTTGGTGATGCTGCGCAGGGTGAGGAGCGAGCCGAGCAGCAGCGAGCCCAGGCCGCCCACGCCGCCCCGGTTGAGTCCCCACGTGAGCAGGCTGGCGCCCCCGAGCCCCGCCACGAAGCGCGCCGCGGGGGACCAGTTGTGCTGGAGGAACTCGGGCCGGTCTCCGGGCCGGATGCTGCCGCCCTGTAGCTCCGGATGGCCGCCGGGTTGCTCGAAGACCTGGAGGTTGTCCGTCACATCCAGCACGCCGCGCACGTGCGCGATGCGCGAGAGGATTCTCGGATATTCGGCCTCGAGCGCGACGCCGTCGAGCCGCACCCGGCCCTGCTGGACGCTCACGTGGATGGCGTGGGTGTGCGAGCACACGCGGCCGAGCGCCGAGCGGATGCGGGCCTCGATGGTCCGGTCGTCCACTTCCTCCCGGCGCATCCGTCCCAGGGTCTCGAAGACGAAGCCGCGCGTGCGGTGGACGATGTCGCGCACCACCACCTCGGCCGCCTCCCCGGTCTCGTGCACGACGTGAAGGGCCTTGTCGTGCACCACGGCCCGGCGCCGCCGGCCATTGCGCGGGTCCGTCAGGTACATGAGCCCCGCGCCCAACCCCACTCCGCCCACGAGCGACCCAAGAACTCCCATCGGAACTCTCATCTCCCGCCCTCCTTGGAACTCCGGTGCCCCCAACGTGGGGCTGACGGGCGTGCTCGACAGCAGGCGGGCGAGGGGTTGTCTCCCTGGCCGTCTCATACCTGTCCCCACCTGGATGCGCAGATTGGGGACGCTGGACGCACGGTCCGGTCACCACCGAGGGGGACACATGCCCGAGAAGACGCCGACGACACCTGGAGCACCCATGCACGAGCCGGAGCCGCGCAAGGCCCCCAATCAGGAGCCGGGTCCCACGCCGTCCCCGGAGATAGAGCCGCCCACCCGGAGGCACCAGCCGGAGATAGAGCCGCCTTCCCGGCGCGAGCCGCCCATGGAGGAGCCGGGACGCCAGGCGGAGCCGGAGCTCACTCCGCCGGGCATCCACGAGGCGCCGGACCCCGGCGGGCAGCCGATGGGCTCGCCCCCCGACGTCATCGCGTGAGTGCCGCCGTCTCCGCGCGCCGGCGGTAGACTCCGGCGCGTGGACGAGGCCGCCAACGACAGCGAGGCAAAGCGCCGGGCCGGGACGAGGGGCCGGACGTGGAGCGGGCTCGTCCTGGTCGCGGTGGCCCTGCTGCTGGCGGTGCTGGTGCGCGTCTTCGTGGCGGAGCCCCGGTTGATCATCTCGGACTCCATGGAGCCGGCCCTGGCGTATGGGGATCGGCTGCTGATGGAGAAGGTGTCCTACCGGCTGCACCCACCGCGCGCCGGGGACATCGTCGTCTTCGAGCCGCTTCCGGGCGTGGACCGGCGGGGCGCGCTCCGGGTGGAGGCCCACGTCAAGCGGGTCATCGGTCTGCCGGGGCAGGTGGTGCAGGTGCACGAGGGCCGGGTGCTCATCGACGGGCAGCCGCTGCGCGAGCCCTACGTGGCCGAGCCGCCCGCGTACGAGTGGGGACCGGCGCGAGTGCCCGAGGACATGCTCTTCGTGTTGGGGGACAACCGCAACGCCAGCGCGGACTCCCACGTCTGGGGATTCCTGCCGCGGCGCAACGTGCTCGGCCGGGTGGGCCTGCGATTCTGGCCCCCCGGGCGTGCCGGGAGCCTCTGAGACGCACCCGCGGAGACGGGCGGACGCCGGCTCCGCGGGGGGAGCGGCGGCTAGCAGCCGTCGCTGCAGTTGTTCTCGCAGGAGGCGAGGCGGGACTCACAGGTCGCCAGGCAGGAGGCGCTGCCGGCACAGCCCGTGACGCACCGGTCGTAGGTGGGCAGACAGCTCGAGCAGCACGGGATGGCCGCCGTCTCCTCGACACCCGTGGTGGCACCCAGCACGCCACCCACCGCCACCGCCAAGCCAAACAGCGCGATCTTCAGAGCCTTCATGTGGTTTCCTCCCTTGTCGAGGTACACGCAACGGCAGTCATTGCCGTGGCGTGTCCAATACCTACCAAAACGAGCCAGACAGGACAACAAGTTCAAATCCGTATATCCAGATTTGATGGTGTTGGATTGATCCAGCGGGGAGCGGATTCGGTGTGTCTGTATTTGTCTGGAGGGAGTGTGGGTGGGCCAGGAGGGTGGTGTCAGTCGCCTCCGCCCCCGCGCTCGAAGAGCTGCGCGATGACCTGGGCGTAGTGCTCGGCGACGATGTGGCGCCGCACCTTGAGCGAGGGCGTCAGCTCGTTGCGCTCGATGGTGAAGTCCTGGGGGAGGAGGGCGAACTTGCGGATGGACTCCGCGCGCGACACCGAGCGGTTGGCGCCCTCGATGGCCTGGCCCACCTCGGTGCGCAGCGCGGGGTCCTCCAGCAGCGACTCCAGGGGCTGGCCCTCCTTGCCGTTCTTCTTCGCCCATTGCTTGAAGGCGCCGGGGTCCAGCGTGACGAGCGCCGCCACGAAGGGCTTGCCCTCGCCCACCACCAGGGCCTGGCTGACGAGCGGGTGCTCGCGGATGCGGTCCTCCAGGGGCCCCGGCGCCACGTTCTTTCCGGCGGCGGTGACGAGGATCTCCTTCTTGCGGCCGGTGATGCGCAGGAAGCCCTGCGCGTCCAGGCTCCCGAGGTCTCCCGTCTGCAGCCACCCGTCCGGGGTGAAGGCGCGCTGGGAGGCCTCCTCGTTGTGCCAGTAGCCCTGGAAGATTTGAGGGCCCTTCACGAGGATTTCGCCGTCCTCCGCGATGCGCACGGTGGTGCCGGGCAGCGGACGGCCCACGGTGCCGATGCGCGAGGCCTGGTCGGAGTTGATGCTCAGCACCGGGCTCGTCTCGGTCATGCCGTAGCCCTCGAGCACCTGCACGCCCATGCCGTTGTAGAAGTGGTTGAGCCGCTCCGGCAGGGGCCCGCCGCCCGACACGACGAAGCGCAGCTCGCCGCCGAGCACCGAGCGCAGGGTGCGGTACACGAGCCGCTCGAACACCGCGTGCTGCAGCCGCGCCACGAGCGAGACGCTGCCCGCGGACTGCTCGCGCGAGTACCGGATGGCCGCGCCCGCGGCGAGGGTGAACACGTGTCCGCGGCCCGCCTGCTCGGCCTTCTGCTGCGCCTGCTGGAAGACCTTCTCCAGGACGCGGGGCACCGTGCCGAACCAGGTGGGCCGCACCAGGGCCAGCTCCTCGGTCAGCTTGCCGGGGCTGGTGGCGAAGGCCACCGCGTTGCCGCGCTCCACGGACGCCAGGAAGAGCATCTTGGCCAGCGCGTGGGCGAGTGGGAGGAACAGCATCGTCCGGTCCTCGGGCGTGATGATGTTGCCCGCGTAGCCCAGCACCTGCAGGGCGTTCATCCGGAGGTTGCCGTGCGTGAGCTCGCAGCCCCGGGGCCGCCCGGTGGTGCCCGAGGTGTAGATGAGGGTGGCGAGGTGGCTCGTCCTCAGCCCGGACAGCCGCTCGTCGAGCCGGGCCTCGTCCACCGCGTCCCCGCGCTGCTGGAGGTGCTCGAGCGCCGCCTGGTCGATGACGAAGGTGTGGCGGCAGGACGGGAGCCGGTCCGCGGCCTGCCGGTAGAGGCCGTGCAGGGTGTCGGTCTCGAAGAAGGCCACCCCCGCGCCGCTGTCCGAGAGGATCCACTCCACCTGCTCGGCGGAGGAGGTTTCATAGATGGGCACCGTGGTGGCGCCGGTGGCGAGGATGGCGTAGTCGAGCAGCACCCACTCCACGCGCGTCTTCGACATCAGGGCGATGCGGTCACCCGGCTCGACGCCGAGCGAGAGCAACCCCCGGGCGAGCCGGCGCACCGTGCGAACGATCTCCGCGGCGGTGAGGGGCTCGAACCTGTCCCCCACGCGGCGCGAGAACAGCGTCTTGTCCGGCGTCTTGCGAGCGTGCTCCAGGAGGGGTTGGAGCAGGTGTGCGTCCTGCGCGAGCGTGACCTGCCCCTGACCCACGGCTTCCTTCGTCTGTGTGCTCCCACTCATATAGGGCGCACACCATCATGCTGGAGGCCGGGATTGCTACGGGTTGCAGCCGACGTTGTTCTGGTAGCGACGGCAATCCTCCTCGGTGCCCACGTCGCGCGACTCCTCAAGCAGCCAGCGGAACATGCCGTTGGCGATGGCCTTCTCCTGGCGCTCGTTGAACAGCCACGCGCCCAGGTTGCAGAGGGGGACGTTCACCGCGTCGAAGGCGAGCCGCCGCACCTCGAGCCCGCCGAGCTGCGTGGCCAGGGTGCACTGGCGCTGGAGGGCCAGGAAGTGCCGCCACTCCTCCTCGCTGGCCAGGGGCCGCCGCTCCGCGAGCCGGTCGCTCACGTCCTGGGCGGCGGATTCGATGCGCTCGAGGAGCTCGTTGCGGACGCGGTAGGCCACGTTCTCCACCATGTCGCTGCCGGGCTCGAGCTGCGCGAGCTTCACCTCCCGGGCCAGGGCCCAGGCCGCCAGCTCCTCGGCGACCTCGTCCTCGAGCACGTCCAGGGCCTCGGCGCCCGCGTGGGGGCCGAGTCCCTGTGCCCGCTCCGCCGCGAGGTCCTGCACCTTCGATGAGGCCAGTGCCTCGTCCCAGGCGACCGCCGCGGCGGAGAGGGCCACCGCTTCGTGTCCCACGGGCACCCGGGCGAGGGCGGCATGCAGCTCCAGCGCGCGTGCCAGGGGATCCACGGCCTGGGTCTCGCCCGCCTCCAGGTCCAGCAGGGAGAACGGGCGGCGAGGTGTCCCCCACGCGCGCTTCAGCAGGGGCCAGGTGGACCTCCACCGGAGGGCGAGCACCCACCACACCCCGAGGGGCAACCTGCCCGCGCGAGGCTCGGCGAGCAGGCGCCGGGCCGAGGCACGGAAGAAGGCGGCGAGCGAGTAGGAGCCGCTGCCTTTCAGGGAGAGTTCGAGCACCTCGCGCCACCGTCCGTGGGCGGCGGCGTCGGCGAGGCACCACTCCAGCGCCAGCTTCCGGGCGAGCCGGGGCGCGACGCGCTTGTCGAGGAGGCTCACGCTGCGGCACAGGACGCGTGCCGTCTCGAGGTCTCCGCGCGAGGCGGCCATCAACCCGTGGGCGGCGATGCCGGCGCCTCGCAGCGGGCTGTCCGCCTCTTCGAGTTTCTTGTCCACCCAGGCGCGATCCTCGGGGGAGGGATTGCGCGCACGCAGGAGCGCCCAGACGGCGGCGAGCGCCACCCCACCCCGAGCGTCCGAGCCCCAGCTCGCCATGGCCAGGTATCCGAAGCGGGATGCCCAGCGTGGCCAGCCCAGCGGGATGAACACGTGGCGGGCGACGGTCCAGGGAAAGCACATGGCGATTCCCAGTGGGATGACCGGCCCGAGGAACCACATCCCCACGACGCACCCGACCCAGGCGCACAACGTGACCGGGAAGACGAGGACGATGGTGAGGAAGAGATAGCTCGTGTTCGTCACGTAGGGAGACGTCTGCTGCTGCCCGCCCTGATTCCCGCTCAACAGCCGGATCGCGACGATGACGCCGATGATGGCTCCGAAGGGAATCATTCCGGCCTCCGCCACCCGAGCCGCACCGGGGCCTCGGGCCAGGGGGCGGGCTCCTCCTTCGCGGGGGCCTGGGCCGCCGGAGTCCCCGGAGGCAGCTGGGCCCAGAGCGCGTGCTGGAGCCGGGTGGCGGGATCTCTCAGGGTGGCCATGGAGGAGCGGACGAGCTCGGCGGTGCGCGGCATGCGGCCCACGGGCGTGTCGTAGTGGGCGGCCTCGGAGAGCCCCAGCTCCAGCATGGCGAGCAGCTTCTGGCCCTCGCGCTCCACCTCCATGCGGGTGCACGAGGGGCGCAGGCCCAGCACGTGGAAGGCGTTCTCCCTGAATCGGGAGAAGACGTCCCTGTCCGTGAGGCTCATCGGACCCCCGAGTCGTGCGCCAGCCGTCGCTCCTGCGCGTCCTCCGGCAGCAGCCGCCACAGTTGCTCCACCACCTGGCGCAGCTCCTCGCGGCGCTGCTGCTCCAGGGCACGCCGGCCTCGCTGCACCAGCTCCTCGGCCTTGGCCACGTCGGAGGCCTCGGACACGCGGCTGGCGGCGGAGTCGAACTGCCACTCCCACGCGGACGGGTGACGGTAGAAGGCCGCGTTGCCCAGCTTGCGCACGCTGCGCAGGTGCCGTTGCAGCTCCACCGCCTGGCGTCCGGCGCGCGCCCGCTCACAGGCCCTCATGGCCTCGTCGAGCAGCTTCTGCTCCGTGGGGCTGCCGAACTGCGCCACCCACGAGGACGCGACGGCGAGCTCCTCGCGCACCGTCTCCTCCAGCTCCGGCCAGCGCAGGCCCGACTCCGCCTGCTCCAGCTGGGCGTCCAGGTCCAGCAGCCCACGCCGGGCCTTCTGCCCCGCGTCCGCGTCCCCGCCGCGCGCCGCTTCCACGTCCCGTTCGATCTCCGCGAGCGCCTGGTCCGCCTGGGCCAGACTGGCCACCACCGCGGGGACGCCCCGGCGGAAGGCCGAGGAGCGCAGCAGGGACAGCCGCTCGCGGGCGGCGGTGAGACCCTCCTGGAGCGACTCGGGGGTGGCGTCCGGCACCTGGAGCTGGGCCACCTGCTCGAACACCTGGCTCAGGGCGGGCACCAGCGCGCGGGCCGACAGCCGGCCGCCCCGGTCCAGCTCCAGCGTCAGCTCCACCTCGGCATCGGCGGGCAGCGAGGCCTTGATCTGATCTCCCCGGATCTCCAGCGCGCCCACGAGCCGGCACAGGTGGGCCCACTCGAGCTCGCCCTGGACGATGGGGATGCGCAGGACGTTGCCGGTGGAGCCCTTGGCCACGGCCTCGACGGTGCGCTGGCGGAAGGTGCGGCGGGCGGGGAGGGGAGCGCCGCGCTCGAAGTAGACGCGCACGGCGTTGTTGGCGAGCGCCACGCCGATGCTGCGCGACAGGGGCGGGTCGCTCAGGGTGAGGCCCTGGACGATGGTGAACGAGGCGGGCGACAGGGGGACGGGCTTGCCATCGGCGCCGATGCCCTCCAGCCGGAAGGTGTTTGGCTTGCGCGGGACGAGCTCCACGGAGAGCACGAAGGCGCCCTCGGCGGAGAGCGGGGAGTCGGGGCTGCTCCAGCCACCGTCCGCCCGGACGAGCCGGACCAGGGCTGGCTTGGGGCCCGAGTCACCCTCGACCAGACGGCCCACCACGTGCGGCGACAGGTCCGAGCTCATGGCGGGGTACTGGAGCCACACCTTGCGGCCGGAGGGCTGGGGCGTGGCGCTGGTGGCGGTGGGGCGGCCATCGAGCCCGGACGAGGCGGCGTAGAGCGCGGCGCCCTGGGCCACGAGCGTCATGGGGTCCAGGTCGGTGGCGAAGGGCGCACCGAGCGCGGCCTGCACCTGGGCACGGAGGGAGGGCATGGCGGTGGGGCCGCCCACCAGCACCACCTTGCCGAGCTGCGAGGGCTCCAGGCCATGCGAGGCGAGCAGCCGCAGGCAGACGTTGATGGAGCGCTGGACGAGGGGGGCACAGGCGGCCTCCACGCGGGCGCGGGTGAGGACCACGTCCACGTCCACGGGGCCGTTGTCGGTCTCGAAGGCGCCGGGCACGAGGAGGGGCAGCTCGTCGGTGCGGGACAGCTCGATCTTCGCCTCCTCCACGGCGCGCTTCAGCTTGCGCAGGGAGGTGGCGTGACGCGGGTCGGCGCGGCGGATGTCGACGCCCTGGGTGCGGAGCAGCTCGGCGAGCACCTCGTCGACGATGGCCTGGTCGAAGTCTCGGCCGCCGAGGAAGTTGTCGCCGTCGTGGCCGACGACGCGGAGCAGCCCGTCACGGGTCTCGAGGAGGGAGACGTCGAAGGTGCCGCCGCCGAGGTCATAGACGAGCCAGCTGCCCTCGTCGGAATCGGCGCTCCAGCCGGCGGCGAGCGCGGAGGCGACGGGCTCCTGGATGAGCTCGACGCGGGAGAAGCCTGCGAGGCGTGCGGCCTCGGAGGTGGCGGCGCTCTGGGGGAGCTCGAAGAGGGCGGGGACGGAGATGACGGCGCAAGTGGGGGCCACGCCGAGTTGCTGTTCCACGTCCTTGCGGAGGGACTTGAGGACCTCGGCGGCGAGCTCCTCGGGCCTCTTGGAGAGCTTCGCGGCGGCGAACTCGAGGGCCTGGGAGGTGCCCATGAGGCGCTTGAACTCGGAGCGGGTGTTCTGGGGGTCCGAGTCGATGAGCCGGCGGGCGCGGTCTCCGACGGTGACGGCGCCGCGCGCGTCGATGCGCACCACGGAGGGCGTCAGGTTGGCGCCCTGGGCGTTGCGGATGAGCGTGAGCTTCTCGCCATCGAAGGCCGCCGCGGTGGAGTTGGTGGTGCCGAGATCGATGCCGATGTACAGCGGTGTGGCCATGATGGCGGCGGAGCATACATGGCGGCACCGGGCTGGTGCACCCGGGCTGGGTCTGATTCCGTTACCGCTTCGAGAGGATACGCCCTTTCCCGTCGATGGCGTACTCCGCGCCCGCGTCGGGCACGATGAATCCGGGAGCGCACTTCGACAGGTCCGGGGAGAGCAGCACGAAATAGAGATTCTCGTTGGCCTGTGTGACGACCGTTCGGTATATGTCCCAGCGCGCGAGACATTGGAACTCGGGACCGTCTTGGTCTTCTGCCTTGATGTGCGGTGGCAGGTAGTCGTTCATGGCAACAGCCAGGGCCTTCGTCATGGCTCCATTGAGGCGGACGCCACCTTCATATGTTTTTGGAAAATGGATTTGGGCTGCCTCCTCGGGAGGAGCCATCTCCGCCTTTTGATATTTGTGATACCCGAGTCGTTCGAGCAGCACGCAACCCGAAAGAGTCCAGGAGCACAGGAGTATGGAGGGGAGGAGGTATTTCATGTCATCCCATGTCGAGTGGAATAGGAAGCTCGATGGCTGATAGCGGATTGCTCAAGGGAGCCAGTCCTTGCCCTCATACAAGCGGATGTAGCCCATATCATCGTAAACCTCGCCAATGGGCATCCAGCTCCCCTTGCGCAAGGCCGAAACGATGCGGGTGGAATTGTTGTAGCTATAGGCCCGGCATTCGCCTGTCTTTTCCCTGAAGAAGACCATGAGTTGGCGGTCCCATACCTTTCCGGTTCCCGTGTCGAAAAATCTCACGGGTTTCCAATGCGCAGCCGCACTCAGGTCCCGTGCCGAGAACTCCCGGTTGTTCGGATGGGTATGTATTCCCCCGAGGAGAATGGCATTGGAGTGGGTTGGATCATTGAGGCTGTTGGGCAGGGTGCAGCTTTTGACGAGAGGATCCCAACTGCCTCGGATGTCGGAGAGATAGCTGAGGAAATACGCGTTCTCTTCCCGAGAGTGGTAGTACAGGGCGCAATACTCGAACCCATACGGCCCATTGGAGGCACCGGGTTGGCGGGTCATGATGTCGCAGGATTTTTCGGCCAACTCCTCCAACGTGTTGAAGGGACCCGCTAAAGGGCCATCCACTTGAAGGCGTCCGTCTGGCAGGCGTCGCACCCGGACATCGGGGTTGTTGCTGGCACAGCCCGGGGCGCTTCCGAGCAGTGGTAGCAGGAGCAGCCAACAACACTTGGTGCGCACTCCGCCTCCTTGAGCGTCGATACCTCTCGAGGAACGATCATCTTGTCCGGACGGATTTGGAGTCAAGGCTTCCACGATGTCAGTGCCTCGGACTACTCTGCACGTACTGCGTCAGCAGGGGGACCTGAGAATGGCCGAGGATTGGACGTACCTGGAACTGTCGGAGGCGGGTGGCGGCTCGCACAAGTTCTACGAGTTGAAGGTGGAGGGCAACTCCATCACCGTCCGCTACGGCCGCATCGGCGACAAGGGCCAGACGCAGGTCTCCGAGTACCCCTCTCCGGACAAGGCGCTCGCCGAGGCCCGGAAGAAGATCAACGAGAAGGTCCGCAAGGGCTACGCCCCCGCCGTCATGGGCCAGCGCCAGAAGCGCTCCGTCACCCGCCGGGAAATCACCAGCGGCCGCTCCAATGCGACTCAGGCCCCGCTCCTGTGGAAGTTCAACTCGGGAGACCGCGCCTTCGGCATCTTCGTGGACGACGCGCGCTGCTGGGTAGGCAACGAGAGCGGCTCCATCTACTCGGTGAACCACGAGGGCCAGACGCTCTCCCAGTTCCGCCTCGCCGATGGCGTGAAGTGCATCGTCGCCGATGACCGGTGGCTCTACGCCGGGTGCGACGACGGCCGCGTCTATGACCTCGGCGGCAAGGTGCCGCGCGTCGCGTACAACATCTCCGAGTCCGTGGACATCTACTGGCTGGACATCAAGGACGGTGTCCTCGGCGTGTCCGACGCGGGCGGCAAGCTCACCGCCATCAACCACGAGGACGAGTCCCAGTGGGAGAAGCAGAGCGTGGGCACCCACGGGTGGATGGTGCGCTGCGACGAGCTGGGCATGTACCACGGCCACGGGCGCGGCGTGACCATGTACGACTGGGAGGACGGCCGCGAAATCTGGCACCGCCCCACCCAGGGCAACGTCATGTTCGGCTGGCAGGAGGAGTCCTCGCTCTACGCCTGCACCAACCTGGGCTTCGTGCACCGCTTCACCAAGAAGGGCGATGTGGGCCACGTCATGAAGTGCGACGCGGCCGTGTTCTCCTGCGCCGCGGTGGATGACGGCCGCTACGTCTTCGCTGGCGACAACATGTCCAGCGTCTACTGCTTCAACGACAAGGGCGAGCGGCTCTGGAAGCTGTCCACCGGGTGCGGCTCGGCCTTCTCCATGCAGTTCTTCCAGGACCGGCTCTACCTCGTCACCACCGACGGCGTGCTCGCCTGCATCGACGCGAGCGAGAAGGCCATCCAGGCCGCCCAGTCCGGCTCGGTGCCGCAGGCCCGCAGCATCCAGGCTCCCAAGCCCGTGGCCGCCGTCCCCACCGGCACCATCGAGACGACGCGCGAGGCGGGCCGTGGCGTCGTCGTGGAGTGCTACCAGGACGGGCCGCAGCTGCGCGTGCGCGTGGTGTCCCCCGGCTACCACTCGGACTGGCACGTGCAATTCCCCAAGGACATCCGCGAGGCGGGCGGCCGTTACGTCGTAGAAGGGGTCCGCGAGTCCGCGCGCGGCGGTTTCTACCGCGCCTATGGCGACATCCGCAGACTGGTGAGCTGACGTGAAACTGCTCGAGCAGGTGGCGCTGCTCTTCCAGGAAGGGAAGAGCGACAAGGTGTACGAGGTGGACCTCCTGGAGGTCTCCCCCGGCCAGTGCGTGGTCAACTTCCGCTACGGGCGGAGGGGCACCGCGCTCAAGGACGGCTCGAAGACGCCCGTGCCCGTGCCCCAGGCCGAGGCCAGGCGCGTCTTCGACAAGCTCGTCCAGTCCAAGCTGGACTCGGGTTACGTGCGCGCTGGAGCCCCCGGCACGCCCGTGTCGCCACCCACGCCTCGGGCTCCCGCCGCCCCGCCTCCGAGCGTGGAGACTCCGGCCGGCCTGTCGCCCCGGGAGAGCGCCCTGCTGGCGCAGTTGCAGCAGGAGGCCAATGCCCGGCAGTGGTTCCGCCGCGCCAACGTGCAGGCCCAGTCCCGGCCCCTGGATCGCGTCGTCTGGCGCGTAGGCGAGCTGCGGCTGCGCGCCGCCGAGCCCCTGCTGCTGCCCCTGCTGGAGGGAGTCTCGCCCCTGCGGGCCTACACCGCCGCCGCCGCCCTGGGGCGCCTGGGCTCGGAGAAGTCCGTGTCCGCGCTCGGGAAGCTCCATGGGGACAGGGCCACGCCGGACATGGTGCGCCGCATGGCCACCGAGGCCCTGCTGCAGCTCTCCGACGAGGCCACCCGCGCCGACTTCCGCCGGGACGTGCTGAACAAGCTGAACTTCACACTGCGCGAGCCGGCCCTCGCCGGAGACGCCGAGGCCTTCGGCAAGGCGCTCGACGCGCACCTCGCCTCCGGGACGCAGGACGCGTTGAATGTCCTCGAGCCCCTGTACCTCGTGGACTCGGAGACGGTGCGGCCCGCCCTGCTGCGCGTGCTGCGCACCGTGCCCTTCACCGTGCCATCCGTGAAGGTGCTGCGCCACCTCTTCAAGGCCGCCGAGTACCGCCGCGACGGGGAAGTCTTCGGCCTCATCGCCTGGCGCTACGAGAAGGAGCGCACGCTCGGGAGCAGCCGGCCGCGCGCCTACACCCTGGAGACGCGCAAGTACCTCCGGCGCCGGGTGTGGCGCACGCTGCGCCGCCTGGGCGAGCTGGAGAGCCCGGACTTCGTGAAGATGGCGGTGGGTGTGCTGCTCGCCTTCAGCGACGCGGACGCCGCCAGCCCCCGCACCACGGGTCATGGCCGCTCCCTGCAGCAGTGGGACGCCTGGTGGCCCTATTGGGCCTTCAACCACCTGCTGTACCGCCACAGCCCGCGCTACGAGCCCGTGGAGAACCCGCTCCTCTTCCGCTGCAAGGGCTCCCATTACCCCGGAGCGCGGGCCCCCGAGGTCCGCGAGGAGGCCTTCCCCACGCTGTGGGAGCGCACCCCGGCGGGCCTCTTGCACCTGCTGGACGAGAGCCGGTGCGCCCCGGTGCACGACTTCGCTTCCCGCGCGCTGCGCGCCTGCCCGGACTTCCTCGCCCGGTTGGACGTGGATGCCGTGGCCATGCTGCTGGAGCGCCCCTACGAGTCCACCGCGCGCCTCGGCTTCGACCTGGCGTTGCAGCGGCTGGATGCGCGGCGCGAGCCCCGGGCCCTGCTGCTCGCGGTGGCGCGCTCCTCGTACGCCCCCGCCCGCCAGCAGGCCTTCCGTTGGATGGACGAGCTGCGCCATGTCCTCATCGAGGACTCCGGCTTCGTCGCCGGGCTGGCCACCGCTCGGCACGCGGACACCCGCGCCTATGCCGCCAACCTCGTGCGCGGCTCCGTGCTCTCCGAGCCGTCCCTGCGCACGCTCGTGGGCCGGCTGGTGGCCGCGCTGCTGTCCCTGAAGGCCCAGGAGGATGGCCCCATCGCCTCGGACGTGGCCCGCGTGGTGCTCGCCGCGCTGGGGCCCTCGTCCCGCGTGGTGGGGCTGGAGGTGGTGCGCGACCTGCTCGCCCATTCCGTGCCCGAGGTGCGGGAGCTGGGCGGCGAGCTGCTGCTGCGCCGCGACCTGCGCACCGAGCCCATTCCGGACGAGCTGCTCCTCCTGCTGGTGCAGTCCGAGCACGCGCCGCTCCGGGCCCTGGGGCTGCGGCTGCTCGCGCTCCTCTCCGAGTCCGAGGCCACGCTGCTCGCCCAGGAGACGCTCCTCATCCGCCTGGCCACCAGCCCCGTGCTGGACGTGCGCGTCGCGATGCGCCCGCTGCTCGGGAGGCTCGTGGCCGTGAGCCCCGCCGCGGGCGCCCGGGCCGTGGAGACCCTGCTGGCCGCGCTGCTGCGCCGCCGCCTGCCGGAGGGCATTCCGGCTCACATCTCCGCGCTCCTCTCCGGAGAGCTCGCCCCCGCGCTCGCCGCGCTGCCGGTGGAGACGGCGTGGCGGCTGCTCGACTCCGAGGACGGGGATGCGCAGACGGTGGGCGCTGCGCTGCTCGCCCGCCATGGCGCGGTGCTGGCGGTGGACGTGCCGCGCGCGGTGAAGCTCGCCGGGCATGACGTGGTGGCGGTGCGCGAGTGGGCGTGGCGCTGGCTGGAGTCCCATGTCCCCGAGGTGCGCGCGGAGCTGGCCACGGCGGTGGGCCTGCTGGACTCGCGCTGGGACGATGCCCGGGCCTTCGGCTTCCGCTACTTCCGCGAGCGCTTCGCCCCGGAGGACTTCTCCCTGGAGGTGCTCGTCTCCGTGGCGGACAGCATCCGCGAGGACGTGCGGGCCTTCGGGCGGGAGATGCTCACGCGCTCCTTCCGCGAGGAGGACGGGCCCGAGCTGCTCCTGCGCCTGTCCGAGCACCCCGCGCCTTCCGTGCAGCTCTTCGCCACCACGTACCTGGACCGTTTCGCCACCGGGAAGCCGGCCCTGGTGGAGCAGCTGGCGCCGTACTTCATCCGCGTGTTGAGCCAGGTGAACAAGGGCCGCGTCGCGCGCCAGCGTGTGCTGGGCTTCCTCATGCGCGAGGGCCGTGGCTCCGAGGCCAGTGGCCGCGTGGCCCTGGAGGTGCTGCACCGGATGTCAGCCACCATCGCGATAGAGCATCGTGCCGCGGCGCTGGAGGCCATGCTCTCCATCTCCAAGGCGCAGCCGTCGCTCCCCATGCCCTTCGTCATCCGCCCGGTGGAGGTCCGCCGTGCAGTTTGAGTACTCCTACGCGGGCAGCACCACGGTCCAGAACCGGGGAGACAGCACCGCGCTGTCCTTCTCGCCGGACGTGAAGCGGCCGCCCACCTTCTTCTCCGGCGAGCTGCGCCAGAACGTGGCCTTCCGCGAGGCCATCTCCGCCCTCCACGACGTGGTGGTGTCGGACCTGCGCTTCAAGCCCAAGGACAAGACGGCCTACAAGCTGTGGGCGGCGCAGCAGGAGCAGGTGGACCTGGCCGCCATCGCCGCGCAGCGCCAGTCGGTGGCCAGCCGCCTCAAGGCCCTGCGCGAGGAGCTCACCGCGCTGGAGCAGGACAGCTCGCGCCGCATGGCCCCCTTCTACGAGGCCCGCGCGCGCTACTTCCGCTATCTCTACGAGAAGAACCGCGACTTCTGGTTCGTGTTGGATCCCGTCATCACCGTCCACCCGGACGAGTGCTTCTTCGAGTGCTTCAGCCAGGACGAGTCCAGCTACGGCCGGCTCGGCGCCAGCTACGAGGTGTTCCAGAACGTCGGCGAGTTCTCCTGCGGCACCACCAACATCGACTACTCCTCGCCGCTGTACGACGAGTTCCAGAAGATCCGCTCCTACAAGCGCACGCGCTTCGAGGTGGACCCGAGCGGCTTCACCACGCAGACGGGCACGGACACGGCGTACAAGGAGGTGAAGATCGACCTCCCGGACTCGTGGGTGCGCGGCTTCCTGCAGGTGAGCTCGGCGATGGCGCTGCCGGCGGTGCGCTTCTCGCTGCACCCCATGGACGTGCACAACTTCCTCTTCATCCTCGAGCGGCACAAGGAGAAGAAGGGGCCGCGCTCCATGCGCTACGTGCTGGCGCCGGGGCAGCCGGTGAAGGTGGTGTTCGAGCCGTGGGGCACGGAGGTGGTGTGCCGGCGCTCGGTGTACGAGGGCGAGGGCACGCACGACATCCGCGTGTGGGGCCGCCGCCGCCTGGGCGTGCTGGAGCGGCTCATCCCCGTGGCGAAGCGCTTCACCGTGCACCTGCTGGGCACGGGGCTTCCGTCCTTCTACGTGGCGGACCTGGGGGACCTGTCCTTCACCCTGGGCCTGTCCGGCTGGACGGCCAATGACTGGTCCACCTCGGGCAACTTCGATTTGCTGGCGCCGCGCGGGCAGGTGGACGAGTTCACCCGCCGCCGCGTCTTCGACGCCCTCAAGGAGACGTGGTCCGCGAAGCCCGAGGCGCTGGCCTCGAAGCTGGGGCTGGAGCGGGGGGCGGTATTGGGCGCGCTGTCGGCGTGGACGCAGGCGGGGCGGGCCATCTGGGATTTGAACAAGGGCGTGTACCGGGCACGCGAGCTGAGCCGCGAGCCCCTGCCCCTGGACACGCTGCGCTTCTCCAACGAGCGCGAGGAGCGCGCCACGCGCTTCCTGGACGCCCGGGCGGTGGACGTGAAGGCCCGGCCCGGGGCGGATGGCTCGCTGGAGCTGAGCGGCACGGTGAAGGAGGGCGCGAAGGTGCTTCGTCCCTCTTTGCGGCTCGACGCGGACCAGCGTATGGTTTTCGGCGAGTGCACGTGCAACTTCTTCCAGCAGAACAAGTTGTTCCGGGGGCCGTGCGAGCACCTGCTCGCGCTGCGGCTCCAGCACTCACGGGTGTCTCGCACATGAGAAAGGGGAGGGTTCGCGCACGCGGCGGTCAGGGGGCAGTCCCTTGCAATCCGGACGGTGTTTCGCCGTCCATGCGTCCTGGCCTGTCATGCATCACTGGCCCGCTCTTCACTGTGCGGTACCTCCCTCCCTGTGGCGGCAGCGCTGTCGACCTCGTTGGTCCTGCGCGCCACAGGGAGGGGGTACCGCTTGAGTTGAGACGGTCCAGTCCCGAGAGCAGTACGAAGGCGCTCTCTGACCGCCGCGTGGACGGACTCTCCCCTTCTCATCAGGCCCACCATGTCCTCCCAGCCTCCGCGTAACCGGCAGGAGCTGTACGACCGCATCCGCGCCGGCTCCAAGGACGAGGTCGTCCTGGAGGAGATGATTCGCCTGGGCTTCTGGCCGGCGCGCAGCGAGCGCCCCGGGGACCCGGTGGACGTGGTGCGCCGCCGCAACGAGCTGCAGGCGGAGCTGCGCGCGCTCACCACCGAGCAGAGCCGCCTGGGCAACCTGGAGGCGATGAAGCGCGAGCTGCGCAAGCGGCGGCTGGAGGAGAGCCGGCGCAAGCAGCGGGAGACGAAGGAGCGGCGCGAGCGCGAGCGGCTGGCGCGGGCCGCGGCCTGGAAGGAGCGCAAGGGCAAGGAGCTGCTCTTCCTGGGCCGGGGCGTGTCCGGCGGCCTGAGCGAGCGCACTCCGGACGAAGCGAAGCTCACGCGCCTGGGGCTGCCCGTGCTGGCCACGCCGGAGGTACTGGCGCAGGCGCTCGGGTCGAGCGTGGGGAAGCTCCGCGCGCTGTGCTTCACGCGCACCGCGTCCACCACCAGCCACTACGTGCGCTTCCAGCTGCCCAAGAAGACGGGCGGCACCCGGCTCATCTCCGCGCCCCTGCCGCGCCTCAAGGCGGCGCAGGCCTGGGTGCTGGAGAACATCCTCGAGAAGGTGCCCGTGCACGACGCCGCCCACGGCTTCCGCGCGGGACGCTCCATCGTCACCAATGCCCGGCCCCACGTGGGCGCGGGCGTGGTGGTGAACCTGGACCTGAAGGACTTCTTCCCCTCGGTGCTGTACCCGCGGGTGAAGGGCGTCTTCGCGAAGCTCGGCTACAGCGAGGCCACCGCCACGGTGCTGGCCCTGCTGTGCACCGAGCCGGACGTGGAAGAGGTGGAGCTGGACGGGCAGCGCTTCTTCGTCTCGCAGGGCGGACGGCGGTTGCCCCAGGGCGCGCCGACGTCGCCCGCGCTGACGAACATCCTGTGCCGGCGGTTGGATCGCAGGCTCTCCGGCGCGGCGCGCAAGCTGGGCTTCGTCTACACGCGCTACGCGGATGACCTCACCTTCTCCGCCCCCGGGCCCGGGCCGCACGATGCCGGCGAGCTGCTGCGCTTCGTCCGCTGGCTGGTGCGCGAGGAGGACTTCACCCCGCACCCCGACAAGACGCGCGTGCTGCGCCGCGGCCGGCAGCAGGAGGTGACGGGCGTCGTCGTCAACGACAAGCCCGGCGTGGACCGCGAGACGCTCAAGCGCTTCCGCGCCTTGCTGCACCAGCTCGAGAAGAGCGGGCCCGAGGGCAAGCGCTGGGGCAACGGCGGGGATGTCATCGCCTCCGCCGTGGGCTACGCCAACTACGTGGCCATGGTGGACCCCGTGAAGGGCAAGGCGTTGCAGCAGAAGGCCCGCGCCCTGGAGGCCCGCTACGGGCGCCGTCCCTTGCCGCCGCCGCGTGGGAAGGGGACGAAGGGGGCGGCACAGGCCGGGAGCTCCGCGCCCGCGTCCTCTACGGCTCCGGCCCAGGCTCCCGAGACTCCGGCGGCGGCTCCCCCGGCTCCGGCCACCCCGGACAGCGGGCAGAAGCCCACCGAGCCGCCGAAGAAGAAGTGGTGGAAGCTGTTCTGAGCCGGGACTCGCGGTAGGGTCCCGCGCGTGAATCAAGAAGTCGTCGATACGGACATCGTCATCCTGGTGGTGGGCGCGGTGCTGGCGCTCGGGGTCCTCTACTGGCTCCTCACTGGCAACGAGGCCAGCCGCCTGAAGGACGCGTACTTCCGCAGCGTCCACCTCCCGCGGGCCCAGGCCGAGGAGTCCCTCGCGCGCCACCTGGCACGTCTCCAGGAGAAGCACCCCGGCAAGTCCGAGGCCTGGTACCTCCGCCGCGTCCTCGCCGACCTGCAGCGCGACCGGCGATAGCCCGCGCGCCTCGCCCTCCGGGGCTTGTCAGGTTCCGGGTGGGGATGGTGTTATGTGTACACCATGTGTTCGTGCAAAAAGAAGCGGCCTGGACCGCTGAGGAACAGCGGTTCCAGGCCGGGCTCGTGAGGCGCTGAGATGGGGGGGAACCCGAGGCCTCGATACCCTCACCCCGACCCTCTCCCGAGGGGAGAGGGAGGGTTCTCGCGATAGGGGTTTCGCGGGAGGGTTCTTGTGGTGCTGGGCGGGGGTTAGCGCGTGCCCGTCGCCGCGCAGCGCTGCATCATGCTCTCGAGGTCCTGCCGCGTCTGCGCCAGCTGCTCGCGCCGCATGTCCTGGCGCAGCGCGTTCGACAGCGAGCGCGACAGCGTCCGGACGATGGTCAGCTCATCCGACGACCACCGCCGCTCCTTCTGGCAGTCGTCCAGCCGCAGGAAACCCCACCACTGGCCGTTGATGTTGCCCACGTTGATGGGGCTCAGCAGCACCGACTGCACCCCCTGCGCCTCCAGGTTCACCTGCAGCGGCCCCTGGATGTTGCGCACCAGGTCCCAGACCGGCTGCCCGCGCGAGAGCACCTCCACCCAACCCGACATCTGATCCTTCAGCGGGAACGTCTGGATGAGCGGCGTCATCGGCGCCGAGCCCCACGCGTGCCGCAGCGGCGCCAGGCGCTTGCCCGGCATCGTCGCCGTGCTGTTCTCGTACACCACCGCCCGGTCCACCCCGATGGCCTTGCCCACCATCTCGATGGCCGACATCACCGCCTGGCCAGAGAATCCGTGCTCCACCAGCAGCTTCGAGGCCTCGGTCACCTTCGTGAATGCTTCGAGCGACATCGCATCCTCCGTTCCGAGGGGGGTATCCCGGACTTGAAACAGGAAAACAGGACTGAGCCGACTTCTCAGTGACTCATGAGTTCATTGAACATCAAGTAGGTTCTGGCTGTCAAGCATATCTGGATTTTGCCAGCTCTTCTGGAATTCAGCGGGGGAGCACGCCCCCCACGACGCGCTTCACCGTCCGCCCCGCGGGGATCGTGTCACCCGGGTTGAGTCCATTGACGGTGGCCAGCTCCTCCAAGGGGAGGGTGGAGGGGTGGCGGGCGTTGAACTGCTCCAGGGTCATCGGCTCGCCGGGCGTCACCAGCTCGATGCGCGCCGGCTGCACGCCGAGCACCGCCGGGTCATTCAGCTCGCGGAAGCTGGAGAGGGTGGCGCGGAAGGCCGGCTCATGGGTGGCGAGCTGGCCGGCCGCCGTGTAGCCGATGAGCTGCCAGGTGCTGCCGCCATGGGAGACGAAGGCCGTCACCCCCTGGAGGACGCCCTGCTCCGTGCGGGCCTCGAAGTAGCGCGAGAGCGGGGGCAGGCCCACGGGGGCCACGGGGAGCGGCTGCACGGCCTGGTTCGCGAAGAACTGTTGCAGGGCCTGCTCGGGAGGGACGTTGCCCACCACGGCGAGCCCCACGAGGGCGTCCTGCTGCGGGCTGACGGCGAGCACCGCCTGCGTCTGGTTGGACATCCGCCAGCCCGGGGGGAAGTCCAGCTGGAAGCGCAGCTCCGGGTGGAGGAAGCGCGACCCCTGGAAGAAGCCCTGCCGCGGGTTCTCTCCGTAGGGCATGCCCTGGAGCAGGCGCAGGAAGGGCTCGCGCTCCACCCGGAGCGTGGCGGTGTCCAGGTTCAGCGTGGCCAGGCGCCGCCGCGTCTCCTTCAGACGGTCCTCCGGGTTGGGGTGCGTGGCCAGCCACGTGGGGAGCCGGCTGCCCTCGGCGCCGCTCACGCGCGAGAGCATCTGGAAGAGGCCCACCATCTCGCGTGGGTCGTAGCGCTCCTCCAGCATGTAGCGCAGGCCCAGCTCGTCGGCCTGGGTCTCCGCGTCCCGCCCGTACTTGAGCAGCATCAGCTGCAGACCGGCCGAGGCGAGCCCGCCGTACCGGGCCAGGTCCGGCACCAGCACCGTGCCCAGCCCCAGGCCCAGCTGCGAGAGCTGCGCCCGCGTTATCTGCGAGGCCGAGTGCCGCGCCGTGACGTGGCCGATCTCGTGTCCCAGCACCGCCGCCAGCTCCGCCTCGGAGTTGAGGTGGGTGAGGATGCCGCGCGTCACGAAGATGGGGCCGCCCGGCAGGGCGAAGGCGTTCACCGTGGGATCGTCCAGCACCTGGAAGCTCCAGGGCAGCTGCGGCCGCTCCGACTTCGCCGCGAGGCTCCTGCCCACCCGGGCCACGTACTCCTGCGCCGCGGGGTCCGGCAGCAGCCCGATGGACTGCCGCGCGTCCTGGGCCCCTTGTTTGCCAATCTCGATTTCGTCCTGCGTGGACACGAGGGACAACTGCCGTTTGCCGGTGACGGGGTTGCGCACACACGCGGCCAGGGCGAGCAACAGACACGGGAAGAGAAGTCGTCGGGACATGTTCCAGGGCGGATACGTCTGGCGTCCGGCGCCCACCAGTCCCACCCGCGGCGGGAGGTGGATGGTGGACAGAGGCGCGCATCGGAGGGCCCGGCTCGGTTAGCCTCTGGTCATCCGGCGCCCGCCGCCAGGCCCGGACAGGAGGTCCCGACGGATGGAGAGCCTGGAGTCACGCCTGGAGCTGCTGGAGCGCCGCTGCCGCCGCCTGCAATCCGTCACCCTGGCCGCGCTCGCGCTCGGGGCGCTCGGTGTGGGCGTGGCCGTGCTGCGCCCCGTGGGGGCCTCGACGGGCGGGGAGCTGGTGGCCTCGCGCCTCACCCTCATGGACAGCCAGGGCCGCACCCGCGCCACGCTCTCGGCCCAGGAGGGCGGTGAGGGCGGGCTGGTGCTGCACGACACCCAGGGCCATCCCCGTGCCCTGCTCGGCGTGGACGCCAGCGGCTCGCCCCGGCTGCGCTTCGCCACCGCCGAGGGCTCCATGCTCGCCGAGCTCACCGTGTACTCGGACGAGGCCCCGCGCCTCGTGCTCGGCAATAACGGTGGCTCCGAGTTCTTCTCCGTGGGCCTGATGCCCGATGGCTCCTCGCGCCTGGAGCTCGCGGACGAGGACGGGCGCCCGCGGGCCATTCTCGGGGCCGACGAGCACGGTGCTCCCGGGCTGCTGCTCGTGGACCGCAAGGGCCAGCCCCGCGCCTCGCTGCGCGTGTCTCCCAAGGACGACGCGAGCCTGGTGCTCGAGGGACAGGACGGCCAGGTGTTCCGCGCTCCGTCCTCCGTCCAGTAGTCCTCACGAGGGGCGCAGGCAGGCAGGCGGGCACGGCGCTTCGCGAGGGCTTCCCCGGCCCGGCGTCGTCCCTACCTTCCCACGGTCATGGAATCGCCACCGATGGAAGCAGAGGGCTGGGAGACTCCTGACCACCGCAACCGCCAGCATGAGATGCGTGGTCCCATGGCGCTGCCGCCCGGCCTGGGGGCTTTCAATCATGCGCTCTATCAGTCCACCCGCGTGCGGCTCGAGCCGGGCCACCGCGTGGAGCTGGTGGAGAACGGCGCCATCTTCGACGAAATCGTCGAGGCCATCCGCCAGGCCACCGAGTCGGTCCACATCCTCGTGTTCATCTGGCGGCCCAGCGAGCCGTCCAATCGCATCGTGGAGGCGCTGTGTGAGCGCGCGCGTGCCGGAGTCGCCTGCCGCGTCATCGTGGACCCCGTGGGCAGCGAGGAGGTCCGCGGCGAGCACGACTTCGATCCCATGGTGGAGTGGCGGCTGCGCGAGGGCGGCGTCGAGGTCCACTACTTCCGGCCGCTCTCGGGGCGGTGGCTCGGCCGGCTCTTCGGGCGGACGCACCACAAGCTCGTCCTCATCGACGGGAAGGTGGGCTTCACCGGGGGCTTCGGCATCTGGAAGTCCTGGCAGGGCCAGGGAGACAGTCCCGAGGAGTGGCGCGACACCAACGTGCGCGTGGAGGGCCCCGCGGTGCGCGACATGCAGATCGCCTTCGCGCGCTCGTGGCAGGAGTGTGGCGGCGCGCTGCTCCCGGAGCGCTGCTTCCCCGAGCCGTCCGGCGAGGGCGAGGGCGATACCTGCGCGGGCTTCGTGGAGAGCATCGGCGCCTCCGGCATCTCCGAGGCCGAGCGCATGCTGCGCATGGTGTTCGCCGAGGCGCGCGAGCGGCTGTGGATCGCCAACGCGTACTTCACCCCGCCCAAGGCCATCCTCGAGCAGCTGCTGGAGAAGCGGAAGCAGGGCGTGGACGTGCGGGTGCTCGCGGCCGGGCCCGTGCACGACTGGCGCATCGTCCGCGCCTCGCAGCGCGCCACCTACGAGCGGATGCTGAAGGGCGGCGTGCGCATGTGGGAGTACCAGCCCTCCATGATGCACTCCAAGACGGTGCTCGTGGACGACTGGCTGACCGTGGTGGGCTCCACCAACCTGGACGCGCTGTCGCTGCACCGCATGCGCGAGGGCTCGCTGGTGGTGGCCGACCGGAGGCTCGCCGCGAAGCTGGCGCGGTGCTGGGCGCGGGACCTGGCGCACTCGAAGGAGGTGACGCTCGCGAGCGGTGGGCGCACCAACCCATGGCGGCGCTTCGCACGGCGGGTGACGCAGCTGCTCGCCGTGGACCGTTGAGGCTCCGTGAGGCCGGCGGCCTCAGCGCGCGCGTGCGGATGGACAGGAGGCAGCCCACGAGCTGCTCGAAGAGGCTCGCATGGCCGCGCTCCGCCAGCTCGAACATGGCGGCGTCCGCGAAACCCCGGATGGACTCGCGCACCCGCGCGAGCACCACACCGAGGTCGAAAGGCTCCTTGTCCGCTCGGGAAGGAGCCTCCGGGGCTGCGCGGGCCGTCCGTCCGCTGCGGCTCGCCGGGGCCCGGAGACTACGGGGAGCCCGCTTTCGAGCTGCCGGGGGCATGGATCTTCCGGGTGTCTTCCTTACCCGGCTTGTTGGGGCCGCCGTGGGTGCCGAACTCGCCCGCGTTGCGGTGCTTGGGGTACTCCTCGTCATCCCGGCGCTCGCGGCCCTGACCCGAGACGTCACCCGAGTCCACCTTCGGGTTCCGCTTCTCCTGGTCCTCGCTGGCCTGCAGCTTTCCCTTGTCCTGGTCCTGTGCCATCCGGGCACCTCCTGTTCCCGGTGAACATGGGGATGCCCCGTGGGGCTGGCCGCCGCGTACTGCCGCTCCGCCGGGCGAGCGGCCCGGCGAGCGTCCCGTCAGTAGTTCACCTGGACCTGGATGCGCGTCACGTGCCCCTGCTCCTGCTCGTAGGGCGCGCGCGAGGAGGTGCGGTCCGCGAGGACGTAGGCGCCCGTGACCTCCAGGGCCTTGAGGATCTGCCACTCCACGCCCAGCTCCAGCTCGCGCACGTCGTAGCGGGGGGCGTTCGTCTCGGCCTTCTTGCCGCCCTGGAAGAGGGTGCCTCGCACGTAGGGGAGGATCGAGACGCCGAGCACGTTGTCCAGCCGGTACATGAGCTGCGCGTAGCCACCGTGCAGCGGGCGGCTGGAGACGACGGTGTTCTCGGCGCCCTCGCCGAGGGACGGGCCGCGGCCCACGTTGTACTCGGCGACGAAGCCGATGGGCTGCGGGTAGATGACGAGGGTGGCGGCCGCGCGGGCATCCACCATGTCGTTTCCACCCCGGATGGAGTACCCGGTGCCCGTGGCGACGTTGAAGCGGCCGTAGTAGCCCTGCACGCCGGCCTCGACGTACTGCTTGCCGAACAGGAAGGGCCAGGTGAAGCGGGCCACGGCGTGCAGGTTGTCGTTGCGCTCGGGGCGGTTGGCGCCCTGGCCGTTGAAGACGCCGAAGCCCACCACGCCATAGTCGCCCGAGCCCTTGAGCTTGCTGTTGGCCAGGTCGGCGAAGCGCTGGCGGATCTCCTCGGGCGCCCAGTAGAAGAACAGGCCCAGCTCGCGCTCGTCCCGGAACGCGCTGTTGATGGCGTCGTTGCGGTCGAAGGGGGCGCGGTTCGAGCTCGACTGGAGGTTCTCGAAGCCGTACGGCACCTTGGACTGGCCCACGCGCAGCCGGAACTCCTTCTTCGCGTCGAGGAAGATGTCGGCGTACCAGTCCCGCAGGATGGCCACGTGGAGCTGCTCGCCGATGACCGAGGCGAAGTCGGGCTGCAGGTAGACGGAGACGCGCTCGTGGACGTCACCGAAGATGATGAGCCGCGCCCGCCGGATGCCGAAGCCCTGGTTCTTCCCGAGGAAGCGGTCGCCCTGCTCGTTGATGAGGTCGTCGTTGCGCTGGAAGCTCGGGAGCCGGTTGTAGCGGAACTGCGTGTAGCCCCGGATCTTCAACCGCTCGTACCAGGGCGTCTCCTTCTCCTTCTCCTTCTTGGCCTCGGGAGGCAGAGCGGCTTCGGGAGCCGGCGTGGGCGTGGCCTCGGGCGCGGGCTCGGCGGCGGGAGGCGGGGAGGCCTGCTCCTGCTGGGCCAGCGACAGGGGAGACAGCAGCAGGGTGGCGCCCGACAGCAGGGCCTGGAAGACGGGGCGGTAGGAAGAAGACATGGGGGCTTGAATGCTTCCGTGCCTGCGGGAGCGGAAGCGCTCCCAGGCGGTTGTGACGGGCTCGGTACCGAATTGGACGGGAGAGTGCAATTCGGAGAACGGCTGTTGCAGGGACGTCACATGGGTGCCTTCTTCGCGTTGCAAGAGTGCGGACACCAGGAGGAAACAACGGTGATACAGCGAAGACTGGGGCGGTCGGACATCGAGATCTCCGCCATTGGATTGGGGTGCTGGCAGTTCTCCGAGGGCTCTGGCCTGGCGGGTGGTTTCTGGGAGGCCCTGCCCACGCAGACGGTGGAGGAGATCGTCGACGCGTCCCTGCGCGGAGGCATCAACTGGTTCGACACCGCCGAGGCCTACGGGGATGGCCGCTCGGAACGGGCGCTCGCCAACGCCCTCACGCGGCTGGGGAAGAAGCCCGGTGACGTCGTCGTCGCCACGAAGTGGTTTCCGTATCCGTTCCGCGGTGCCTCCAGCATCGTGAACACGATTGGCGACCGGCTCACGCACCTGAGCCCCTTCGGCATCGACCTGCATCAGATCCACCAGCCCTACACGCTCGCCTCGGTCGCGGCCCAGGCCAACGCGATGGCGGACCTGGTGCAGGCGGGGAAGATCCGCACCGTGGGGGTGAGCAACTTCTCCGCGAAGCGGATGCGCGCGTTCCACGAGGTGCTGGCGCGCCGGGGCGTTCCGCTCGTGTCCAATCAGATGCAGTACAGCCTGCTGGACCGGCGCATCGAGTCGAACGGAGTGCTCGCCGCGGCGAAGGAGCTCGGCATCACCCTCATCGCGTACTCGCCGCTCGCCCAGGGCCTGCTGTCGGGCAAGTTCCACGAGGACCCGACGCTCATCAAGAACCGCGTGGGCCCGCGCAAGTTCCTGCCGAACTTCCGCGCCAAGGGGCTCGAGCGCAGCCGCCCGCTCATCGAGGAGCTGCGGAAGATCGCCACGGCCCATGGCGTGACACCCTCGCAGGTGGCCCTCAACTGGTTGATCCACTTCCACGGGGAGTCGGTGGTGGTCATCCCGGGGGCGACGAAGCGGCGCCACGCCGAGGAGAACGTCGGGGCAGGGGAATTCACCCTCTCGCCGGACGAGCTGCGCCGCATCGACGAGCTGTCGCGGCAGTTCCTCTGAGAGGGCGAGCGCCTGGAATCCGGGCCCGGCTTCCCCGGGGTTGCCACGATGCCTACCCTGTGTGCGTGCTTGATGGCGTGAATGACAGGGAGCGGGCAGGCGACCCCATGGGAAACCCGGAGGGGAACGCGGAGCGGGAGCTCATTCGACGGCTGGAGGCGCGCTTCCGGCGGATGACCGAGACGCTCTACGACACGAGCGTTCCTCCCCAGGTGCTGGATGACGAGGTCATGCCCTTCATCGGGGAGGACATCACCTTCAAGGATCCCTGGCAGCAGGGGACCGGCCGGGAGATCTACCGGCGCGGCGCGGCCGGCTTCCACTGCATGTTCTCCTTCGACTTCGACATCTTCCAGCTCAACGTGCAGCTGGAGGAGGGCCTCCGGGGAGGCCGGGCCATCGTCGATGGGATCATGAACCTGAGGCAGTTCAGCTGGCTGTACACGTACCCGCTGCGGACGATCCTCGTCTACGACTTCTCCCTCGTGGGCTCCACGGTGGAGGAGCTGAAGCCCGTGGTCCACACGCACGAGGAGATGTGGAGCCTGGGCGACATGATCGCCGCCGTGCCCGGCGTGGGCCGGTTCTACGAGAACGTCTTCCGCAAGGGCTTCAGCCAAGGCTTCCTGGCGGCCTCGGCGCTCTGCCGCCGCATCCGGGGGGCCGCGGCGACGCGGGGGTAGGGCGGCTCAGCGCAGCTCGAGCGCGTACCAGCGATCGCAGCCGAAGTGGCCCGTGGCGCCCATGGGCGCGCGGAGCGGCTGGAAGCCCAGGCGCTGGTAGAGCTTCTGCGCCTGCTTCATCCCCTCGAGCGTCTCCAGGTAGCACGTGCGGTAGCCCGCCTCCTTCGCGAACGCGAGGCACTGGCGCAGCAGCCGCTCGCCCACGCCACGTCCGCGCACCTCGGGCAGGAAGTACATCTTCCGCAGCTCGCAGACGCCGGGCTCGCCGCCGTCCAGGGGCGCGATGCCGCCTCCGCCCAGCACGCGGCCGGCCTCGTCCTCCACCACCCAGTAGGCGCTCCCCGGGCGCGCGTAGGCCGCGCTCATGCCGTTCACCTCGGGGTCGTGGATGGCGAAACCCGGGCCGCTCGCGCCGAACTCGGGCATGACCTGGCGGATGATCGCCGCCACCGCCGCGTCGTCTCGCGGCTCGATGGGGCGCAGCTTCAGTTCCGTGCTCATGGGAGTCCCAACGTTCCACAGCCTCCGCCCCGAGGCCAGCGCCCAGAGGCACTCTGGCGGCTCATACCCCGGGTGTGTGCGCCCGCGGGGCGGAGTAGGGGAGATGACAGCTGCGCATGGCCCGCCGCGTCAGCGGTTCGGTGAGGTGGATTTCCCACCCGGGGCGCCCCTATACACCCGCCCGGGAAGTCCCTCCCGGAGACAGTGCACATGGCCAACAAGGTCAAGGCAGTCCTCATCGGCGGTACCGGTTACGGCGGAGCCGAGATCCTCCGCCGGCTCCTTTTCAACCCCAACGTGGACGTGGTCCGCGTCACGGCGGTGGACAACATCGGCAAGAAGGTGGGCGACGTCCACTTCAACCTCGCCGGGCTCACCGACCTCAGCTTCCAGGAGATGCCCCCCGCCCAGGCCGTGGCCGGCGCGGACGTGGCCTTCCTGGCCATGCCCCACAAGACCACCGCCAAGGTGGTGCTGGACATCCTCGACACGGGCGTGCGCATCGTGGACCTGTCGGGCGACTTCCGCCTGCGCGACGCGGCCGCCTACGCGAAGTACTACGGCGTGGACCACCCGGCGCCGCAGATGCTCACCGACGGCTCCTTCACCTACGGCATGCCCGAGCTCAACCGCGAGGCCATCCGCAAGGCGCGCTACATCGCCAGCCCCGGTTGCTTCGCCACCACCATCGCGCTCGGCCTGCTGCCGCTCGCCAAGGCCGGCCTGCTCACCGGCCCCATCCACACCGTGGCGGCCACCGGCTCCTCGGGCAGCGGCGCCAACCCGCAGATTACGACGCACCATCCGCTGCGCGCGGCGAATCTGCGTACGTACAAGCCGCTCGAGCACCAGCACATCCCGGAGATTCTGCAGACGCTGCGCATCGCGGGCGGCAAGGAGGACATGTCGCTGGAGTTCGTGCCCGTGTCGGCTCCGCTGCCGCGCGGCATCTTCTCCACCTCGTTCGCCGAGGTGCCCGCCTCCGTCACGCAGGAGCAGCTCACCGCCGCGTGGAAGACGGCGTATGGCAACGAGCCCTTCATCCGGATTGTCGGCGGTGGCCGTCAGCCCGAGGTGGTGGGCGTGTCCGGCAGCAACTACGTGGAGGTGGGCTTCACGCTCGGCCCCGTGACGGGCAACACCCGGCGCGTGGTGTGCTTCTCGGCGCTCGACAACCTGGTGAAGGGCGGCGCGGGCCAGGCCATCCAGAGCTTCAACCTCATGATGGGCTGGGACGAGCGCCTCACGCTCGCCGAGCCGGGGCTGTGGCCGTGAGCGGGCTCTCCGGCTTCCGCGGGCGCTGGTTCGTCGTGAAGATTGGCGGCGAGCTGGCCATGGACAAGCCGAAGCTCGCCGCGAGCGTGGGCGCCGCCGTGCGCGCCTTCCTCGACGCGGGCGTCCGCGTGGCCGTCATCCACGGTGGTGGGCCCCAGGCCACGGAGATGCAGAAGCGGCTCGGTCTGCAGCCGAAGATGGTGGCGGGCCGGCGCTACACGGACGAGGCCACCCTCGAGGTGATGAAGATGACGCTCGCGGGCCAGGTGTCCGTGGACGTGGCCTCGGCCTTCCGCATCGCGGGCGTGCCCGCGCTGTGCACCACGGGCATGTCCGCCGGGCTCATCGACGCGAAGCGCCGGCCTCCCAAGGTGATGAGCGGCGCGGGCCCGGATCCGGTGGACCTGGGACTCGTGGGCGATGTCACGGGCGTGAACACCGAGGCCTTCCAGCGCATCTCGGACGCGGGCTTCGTGCCGGTGCTCGGCTCGCTGTCGGGTGATGCGCAGGGCAATGTGTTCAACGTCAACGCGGACACGGTGGCCACCCGAGTGGCCGCGAAGCTCGGGGCGGCGAAGCTGTTCCTCGTGTCCAACGTGCCCGGCGTGCTCGCCAACAAGGACGATCCGTCCACCCGGCTGCCCACGCTGACTCCCGCCGAGGCCCGCGCGAAGATTGCCTCGGGCGTGATTCAGGGCGGCATGATTCCCAAGGTGGAGGAGAGCCTGGAGATGCTGGAGGAGGGCATCGAGGCCATCCACATCGTGGGCATCTCGCCCAACGACGCCGTGCTGCGCGAGGCCGAGAAGGCCGGCAGCCAGGGCACCGCGTTCCTGCGCGGATAGTGGAGGGGCGCGCCCGTGCCCCGTGTGCGGAGGATGCACCGGGGCGCGGGGGTGTTTTCATGGCCTACGGCCACTCGAGTGCCTCTGGAGCTTCCTCGAAAAGTGCACGGAGCTCGTCAACTGTCTGGCGCTGTCTCTGCATCTCTCGCCAGACGGTGATGTGGGTAGAACGCTCAATCGAGCGGCGTAGCCGCTTGAGTGTCTCTGCGTCACAATTCGCGCGTTTCTTGGCGACGTACTTCTCGAATCGAACGAGGTAATCGTCATAGGCGTTGCGGCGTGCCTCCACGAGTTCATCGCGCTCGTTCAGTCCCAGCCAGTCGAGCGTTAGATCGGCTCGGTCATATTCAGGTGTCCCTTCTGGGTGGATCGGCTTGAATCGAAAGGTGCCGCGTAAATCCAGCCATAGGTAATCCATGGGCTCGTCACGTCGGGGATCGAGCAATACAGACGGTTCGCTCTCTGGATCACTGTCGGTTCGGACGAGCTCGAGAACCTTTCCGTTAGCGGAGAAGATGGCGAAGCGGTCACTCTTCGGACCGTTGCATTGACCACAGGCGAAGAGATAGTTCGCCCATGCGTATACCAGCTTCGGGTAGAGCGCCTTGGGGCGGAAGTGTTCGATCTGGTAGGCGCCGTTGTCTTCGCAGAACATGCAACGTTTCAGGCCCGGGCACATGTCACCCAGTTCCTTTTCTACGCGGTCGAAGACTTTTCTCCGACGCCTGGAGGGCCACAGCTCCAGGGCTGCCCTGACCCGTTCCAGATACGTGGGATGATTGTCGATCTCTTGTTGGAGATCTGCAAGCTCAGCGAGAGTCTCTGCTGGCAGTTCGCGGGACTGCATGCGGATCATGCCAGCGACTCCCGATCAGCCTTTCCCGTGGGGAAGATGGCTCGGAGCCGCTCCTGTTCCTGTTCCTCCTTCTCGGAAAGTCCCTGCTCCAGTTCCTTGCGATTGAGTTCCGTCAGCCGCTCCAGCAGTTGTTTGCCTTCCTCGGAGCGGGTGATTCGCCCGAATACACCCGTCCCATATGCATCGAGAACGTTGCCGTATTTCAACCGCTCCAGCTCGATTCCCTCCAGTATCCTGCCTTGTTCCTCTGTTCCGGGACGCGGCAGGCGGAAGACGGAGTCGGCGGCCTGGCACACGAGTGGACTGTGGGTGGTGACGATGAACTGGATCCGCGGGAAGAGCTTCTTGAGCCGCAGGCCGATTTCCCGCTGCCACGTCGGGTGGAGATGGGCGTCAGCTTCGTCGATCAATACGACACCGGGAGCGTCCACGGCCCAGGCGTTCTTGTCGAAGATCAGATCGGAGCCGTAATGGGTGGAAAGCTGTCGGATGAGCTCCAGCGTCAGGCTCAAGATGGAGCGGTATCCGTCACTCAGCTCTTCGATGGAGGTGGTGGAGCCAGTGGCATCCTCGAAGCGTACGGCCTCGGGTGTGATGTCGCGGAGCTTGACTCCGTTAGGCAGGAATCCGTCCTGATTGATGAAGGTCCTGACTCGTTCGAGGAACTCCGCTCTGAAGCTATTCACCAGCGCCATGAACTGGAGATCCTTCAACCAGCGGAGTGCCTCGGTGAGAGAGACGCGCTCGTCGAAAAGCGAGAGGTACCGGGTCACCCGTGGCAATGACGAGAACTGCCGCTCGTAATCGGCGTCACCGCCCGAAAATCGTCGGAATGGGCCAAAGCCAGCGCTGAACAACTCGCCGGAATGCGGGGAATGGGTCCAGAGTGGGCCCTGGGCTCCTATCTGGAGGCGATACTCCTGGCGCACCTGCTTGCCGTCCTTTTCGGCACCGAGTGCAATGAGTGCCACGGTTCCATTGCTCCTCTTGGGTTGGAGCCAGGTGCTGAAGTCGATGCGTAGCGCCAGGGCACTATCTGAAGACACCTCCGCGGTAGTCGAACCATTCTCGGACCGGCGCCCATCACCGAGCAGTGCTGCCGCCATGGCCCTCAACGCGGAACTCTTTCCAGCCCCGTTGTCTCCGATGAGGACGTTCCACCCTGGCGCCGATGGCATGTCCCACTGTAGGGATTGGAGCGAGCGGATGTCCTCGATTTCGATGTGCGAGATGTAGACGTCCAGTTTCCTGGCCGCGGGTTTGGTGGCTGTCGGATCGAATACAGGAGTCCGCCCGGTCAACAGCCGAATTGTCAACAGCGGGTGTGGGTAATACCACTCCGAGTCATTGGGGTAGGGCAACAGCTGCTGGTAGTCGAGCAGCTCATGCGCCAGCTCGTTGAGCGGTAGCCGGTGCTCCGGGTCCCTCATCACCATCATGAGGAGTTGGATGTGCCCGGAAGATATGCCTGTCTCGAATCTCCTGCGCCATTCATCCAGTACCTCCTTCACCAGTTCCGGCGTTGCAGCGGAGGCATCTTGATCCCATGCCAGTTCGGCGAGAGAGCGGATGAAACGGACGAAGTCCCTCGCTCGTCCACCCGAACGATAGGCCAGTTCACCGAGCAGGCTTGGGCTCACCAAGCCGAAGGCTTCGTTCCCGAGTTCCTTCACCCGCTGCGCATACAGCTCGTGGAAGAAGCTCACTCCAGGCCCGGGGCGGCTCGGGTCGTCATGGTCCAGCACGGGCTCGTTCACCAAGGTGTCGACTCTGAAGCCGCGCACTCCTACCATGGCCGCATCGTGTCGGAGTGCCAGGGGGCCACTCACTATCAAGGGACAGCCGAGGTGAGAGATGAGCTGAGACTCGACGAAGAGTTCCCTGGCACGAGGGAGATCCCGGATCCGATCCAAGCCATCGATGACGAGCAGGACCTTGCGGTACTTCTGCTGCACCTCTCCCAGCAGCAGGTTGACGGCGCCCAGCAGGTCCTGCACCTGCCGGTCTTGGTCGGGCAGCGGCTTCTCACTGCGTCCCAAGGGCAGGTTCCAGGAGCGTATGGCGGCCGCGGCGGACCTGGCGCCCTTGAACGCGCCCGAGGTCTCCAGACCCAACGCCCCCGTGGTGGCGAGGGTGGCGCCCAGATCCAGGGCCTCCTTCGCGAAGCTGCCGAGATCGAGTTGGGGATTCGGAGTCCTGGTGGCCTCGGCCAGCCGCTGCCAGTCCTCGCCGAGTTGCTTCACCATGCCGGGGTCGAGCTCGATTCCCAACCGCTCCTTGAGGCGGAACACCAGCGCCAGGCCCGCCAGGAAGCACACCTCCCAGGCCTGAATCCGATACAGCGCGTTCGGGTCCTTCACCACATGGGTGAAGTGCCGCTCGAGGTCGAGGAAGACGACCAGCTCGCGCTGTTCCCGCTCCTCGGCGATGCGTAGCAACTCCGTTGTCTTCCCCGTGCCCACCGTTCCCATCAGCAGGATGCGTGGTGTGCCGAAGGGGCGGTCCAACGTCTCAACTATCTTCTTCGCCGGGCTGTGCGGACGGGGTGCCCGCCATTTCATGGTGGCGGGCGACTCCGGGTCGAATCGCTCGTAGAGTTCTCGCCAGAGGTCGCGGCGTGACATGGCCCTGGCTTCTATCACCTGCCCCTGGCTCCGGCGAGCGTATGGCACGGAGTGCCCGCTCGACACCATTCACCACCGGCACTCCGACACGCTGCGGGCGCGTCGGGTAGGCTCGGCTTCATGCCACCGCTTCAGCGCCGAGGCTGGAACGAGCCCTCGGGACTCTGGACGTAGGTATACACGATGGGCCAGCGGAGGACGGCGGCGTCGGGGCTCCGGTCCACCTTGGCTGGATCGATGTCGAGCCCCAGGGTCGGTGGCAGGGCCGCGTGCGTCGTCACGCCGAAGCGGTCCCTGTTGTCATTCAGGGCCACGCCACAGAAGGGGACAGGCGGGCCCTCGGGCGTGGGGTACACCCGATCGAAGGAGATGTAGACCCGATCCGGGAAGACCTTCGCCTCGCCGGTCACCTTCAAGGACTCTTTATCGTTCAGGGGCATCAGTCCCACCACGGGCCCTGTCCTGATGTTGATGGCATTGGCGCACTCCTGCAACGAATCCTCCGAGCCCGCACAGGTGATGGTCTCCAGCTCGACCTCCATGACGGGATGGAGACCCAGGCGCCTGGCCGTAGCGCGAGCTTCGGGAGGACACTGCTCGAGGATGAGGCCCATGTCGGGGCGTACTGGCGTGGTCGCGCAGGCCGCGAGGTGCGCCGAGGCGGCGCAGGTGCACAGCAGCGCGCACAGGCCGCTGAGAGGCCGGGATGGCATGGGCTGGACGGAGGTGTCATCTGCACGACTGGAGGGAGACATGGGGTGGAGTCCTTTCTCGGGAGTAACCGCGCTGGAGCACACCATCTCCACCGCGGATACGCACCCGGCGCGAACGGCCTTTCCCCCTATTCCAAGCAGCACCCATGCGAGAGAGAGCGCCAGAATCGCCAGCCCGCCATACGTCCACCATCCCGGGGACTTTCTCGCGTCCGTCGTCTGTCCGGCCGGTGAAGGTGCCTGCGCCTTTGTCTCCTCGCGAAGGGGCGCGGGACTCTCATCGGGTCGAGGTGTGGGTTCCGTGGGTTCCTCTGACTGCTGAGCCGGTTCTCCTCCCGCGCCCAGGGCCGCCTCGGGCCGCGCCACCTCGAAGGTATACGGAATCCTCCATGCTTCCGTGTTCCCCTCCGCCTCCAACATCCTCATCAGCTCCTCGTGGACAGCCCGGGCGCTCGGCGGACGCTGTTCCGGCTTCTTCGCCAGCAGCCGCAGCGTCAGCTCGTTCAGGTCCGGAGGCACCCGGGGGTCGAGCCGGAGGGGCGGGGCGGGGGGGAGCAGCTCGATGGCGAGTGCGAGTTCCGCCCGGGGCAGCCGGGGATTGAAGGGGTGGCAGTCCGTGAGGGCCTCGTAGAGCAGGGCTCCGAAGGCGTAGAGATCCATGGCTGGAGTGGCGGGGAGGCGTGCTCCGGTCTCCCACGCGCCACCAAGCAGGAAGGCCGCGCACTCGGGAGGCAGGTTGTGGAACGTGCTGGGGGGCAACACCTCTGTCAGCGTGTATGCACCCGGCAGGTACGCTGAGCCGAAGTCGATGAGGAAGGGCCTCTCGTCGCCGTCCCTGATGAGGATGTTGTCGGCCTTGAGGTCCCGGTGCACCAGGCCTCGCTCGTGTAACTCCGCCAGGACCCGGGCCACCTCGGCCAGCTCGCCCACGAAGCGGTACAGCGAGGCCTGCGTCTTCCAACGCCAGGTGTTGAAGGGACAGCCGGGGACATGATCGGTGACGACGAAGAAGAAGCCCGATTCCAGGTCCGGCCAGCGTCCCAGCTCACGCACTTCGGGCAGGTGGGGGTGGCGGAAATGTCCCAGCGCGACGGCCTCCCGGAAGGCCCGCTCATCCGTGCGCGTCTCGTCCTCCCTGTTCGCTGGCCGCGTAGCCACCTTCATGGAGTATTCACGGCCCTCATGCTCCACGAGCAGGACGGTGGAGAAGCCTCCAGCTCCCAGACGGCGCACCACCCGGTAGTGCCTCACGGCATCTCCTGGCTGGAGCAGGTCCGGATGCAATGGACTCGTCATGGTGACACCTTCAGTTCCTTGAGCCGCAGCGTCCGGTGACCGTCTTCCTCCAGGGTCAATGAGAGGCAGCCGGTCCCCTCCGGTAGGGGGACGGTGAAGGTGTGGAATTGATATTGCCCGGACTCACCCGAGGTCACACGCGTGGGCAGGCTCTCGTCCCCGGGCCTTTTTCCTGAATCCCGGCGGCACCCCGCCTCCAGCCGGGCCCGGATGAGCCTCCAGGGCGTGGGGACGCGCCAGGCTCGGATGAGTACCGTCACGAAGAGACGCCCGTCCATCTGGAGGATGGAGCCCGCCGAGGCCCGGATGCCCTTGGCGTACGTGGTGACCTGCTCGCTGTCCGGAAGAGCGAGGGCCAGCCTGGGACGGACCGTTCCTGGCTCGTGGCTCACGAGTAGTCCTCTGGCGATCGCGCCCGACTCATCCGTGTTCGCCGCATCCGTCCGCAGGGGCTGCATCCGCGCCCTGGATACCCACGCTTCGGCGTCCACCGTGTCCTCGCGGTTGACGAGTGCCAGTGTCAGGGTGAGCGGCTCTCCGGTCTTCGTGCGTCCCGTCACTGGCAGCAGGAGGCGCTCCCCCTGAGCCAGGTCCTTCACGGGAGAGATGACCAGGGAGCCTTCTCCCAGCGGGGCTACCTCGACGCGCCCCTGGAGCTCGGCCCCTGGGCGCGCATGTGGTTCCAGGAAATCCACGAAGCGCACCCGCGTCACCGTGCCCGCGGCCACGTACAGCAGGGCAGGTGCCTCCGGCCCTCCCTCGATGAGGAGGGTACCCCGCCGCAACTCCCGCGTGGATGCATGCGCCCTCGTCGCTGTCGTGAAGACGATGAGGGCCCAGAACAGGATGAGCCAGGAACGAGGATGCACGAAGCCTCCAAAAGGAGGCGGCACGCTAGAGGACCCAGCCAGCCCCGGGCAAGGATTGCTCGACGGTTGCGGTCATGTCGCAGCGGGTGACCCGGGAAATAGGTTTGGCCTTGGAGGGATGCGGCACGAACTCCTGACGCAGCATCCCTCCCGAGGCCTTCTCCGTGCCCCCTCTGGGCACCGTGAATGTCCACCCCTCGTTGCTGCCTCGCCATCGCGGTCCCAACCCCCTCGGCTGGACGCTGCGCGGTCATGAGCCGGAAGTGGGTCTGACCTTCCACCGCATGGAGGCGGACTTCGACACCGGGCCCGTGCTCGCCCAGGGCCGCAGGCCCCTCTACGATGAGGACACCGTGGAGGCCATCCTCCAGAAGGTCATGGCACTGGCCGGTGGGCTGCTTCCCGATGTCCTCGGCCGTGTCGCGTGGGGCGAGCCCGGAGAGTCCCAGTCCTCCGACCAGGGCAGCTACGCGGGTCTCTTCGAGGACGCATACCGGGAGATCGACTGGACCCAGCCCGCGCGTGCGGTACACCTCCAGGTCCGAGCCTGTCGCACGGCCCCGTGCGCTCCCGTCACCTTGTGCAGTAGGCTGCACATGGGCTCGGGCGCACTGCGTCAGGCAGGTGGCACCCCACGCTTCAAGTTCCTCATTTCCCTGGGCTTCCCGCCCGGCATGGTCGTTGTAGAGGGGTCCACCCACCATGTACTGCTCGTCCTGCCGCCAGGAACGCCTCGGCGGTCTGCGCTGCGCCGCGTGCGGCAACTCCATGTCTCCGCGCCCTCGCCAGGCCCTGGAGCAGGAGCTCGCCCACGTCCAGTTCCTCCTCGCGGAGTTGCAGCTCTGGGACTCCACCTATGTCCCCAAGGGCGCTCGGAGCTACCTCACCCAGCGCTATGAGCGTCAGGTGCGGATCCTCCTCTCCGTCCTCGCCGATGCTCCCGCTGCTTCCCGCGTGGAGATGGCTTCCGCGCAGCCTGTGGGTGAGCGCGCGGGGGCTCCAGCGGTGGCGGCGGCCCCGGAGGTGGTGGCGGTCCCGGAGGTGGTGGCGGCTCCGGAGGTCGTGCATGTCCTGCCCGCGCCGGAGCCGGTTCCTTCCTCCTCCGTTATCGAGGTGGCCTGGGACAAGGCTCGGGTAGACCCTCACCCCAACCCTCTCCCAGAGGGAGAGGGAGTTGACGCGGACGCAACCCGGGAGGCCCGGCACCCTCACCCCGACCCTCTCCCGGAGGGCGAGGGAGAGGAGGGGCACGGGGGCGAGGGAGTGGAGGCGCGGCTTCCTCCCGTTGTCACCGAGCCTCTCTTCGACCCTCCTCCCGTTCGCACCGTCACCGCTCGCATCGTCGAGGAGGCCTCGTCCTGGGACACCGTCTGGCGTCCCTTCCTCTACGAGAGCATCGGCTGGTTCATCGGCGCCTTCCTCATCGTCGCGGGTTCTCTCTACCTCGCCTTCGATAGCTGGGCCGGTCTCACCTCCTTCTCCCGCTCGCTCGTCGTCTTCGGCATGACCGCGGGCTACTCCGCCGCCTTCTCCATCTGCGGCTCCCTCCTCGCCCGCCGTGAGGCCCTCTCCGGCGCCGGCCGCATTCTCGGCCTCATCGGCGCCGCCGTCGCTCCCCTCGCCGGTGTCGCCCTCGGGCCTCTCGGCGGTCTCCACCTCGATGGTGTGCCGCTCGCGCTCCTCCTGCCGTTGCTCCTCGGCTGGTCCGTCGGTGCCGCCGCTCTCGTCCGCAAGCCCGCTGAGTCCTTCGATGCTCCCTCGCGGCCGCTCATCCAGCTCGCGCTGCTCTGCACCACGTTGATGATGGGGCTCGCCCCCCTCTTCGCCCGGGGCACTCTCGCGTTCTGGTTGGATGTGCTGCCCTGCGCCTTCTTCTTCGCCCTCTCGCGCAGGCCCGTCCCCGAGCCCCGGAGCAACAAGGCCCTCGCCTTCGTCCTCGCCGCGCCCTTCTACCTGCTGCTGCTCTACGCCATCCGCCTGCACCTGGCCCTCGCCGCCGCGGGTGTGGCCCCCTCCTTCGGCAGCTACGCTCCGTTCCTCGCCTTCTTGTTCGCCACCTGCCTCGGCTTCCGCCGCCTGCCTCCCCAGGAGGCCGCGGACTCGCTCTCGGTGGGCATCGCCTCGCTCCAGGTGGGCTGCCTCGCGCTCGCCGCCACGGGCTCTCCTCCCGCCTTCTTCCTCACCGCCGCCGTCTTCACCTGGACCGTCTTCGGCCTCTCCCGCGGCGAGCTGCCCCGCGTCCGCTGGGTGTACCTCGCCTATGCCGGCGCCTACTTCTCGTATGCCTCCGCCGGCCAGCTCGTCCCCGGCGCCGTGAAGGCCCTGATCGACTCGCTCAAGGCCTCGCTCGGCTACCCCGTGGCCGGCAAGCTCCCGTTCCACTACGGAGCGCTCTCGGCCGTGCCGTACGTCCTCGCGGGCGTCGTCCTCGCCGCGTGGTTGCGCTCCCGGGCCGAGCGCACCTCCTCCGCCCGTGACGCGGAGTGCTCCGAGGTCCTCCTGCGCGCCACCGCCGTCGCCAGCTCGCTCTTCGTCCTCCTCGGCCACATGGGCTCGGATCTGCGCCCGGCCTTCTGGACCGTGCTCGGACTCAGCTGCGTCTGCGTGGCCACCGGTCTGCTCCTCGAGCGCCTCTACCTGTCCATCACCGGCGCCGCGCTCACCTTCTTCCTCCCGCTCTCCGCCTACGCCCTCTTCGGCGCCGCGGGAGGCTCGCTCGTGTGCGGTGCCGTGGCGCTCGTGTTCGCCGCGCTGTCGCTCGTCTGCACCCGCCGCACGTGCCTCGCCTTCAGCACCGCGGTGGCTTGGCTCTCCGCCATCGGCTTCGTGTTCAGCCTCGGCGTGGACGCCCGTGCCTCCGCGTTGACGGGCATGGTGCTCTGTGGCTCCGCCGCGCTCCTCGTGGCGTGGAACCTCGCCAACCCCGTCCTGCTCGCCGTCGCGGCCTTCGGTGCCGCCGCCGTGGTGCCCAAGCTCGCCAGCTTCGCCGGCCCGTCGTGGGTACCCCCGGCCCTCGCCGTCTCGGCGCTGGGGCTCGCCGTCCTGGGGGGGCTCGGCGGCCGTGCGCGGCTGCTCGGCTGGCCCGGCGTCGCCTATGCCCTCATGGCGTTCCTCTGGGGTATCTCCATCCAGGTGCCCTGGTTCGGCGTCACCGTGCTCCTGGCCGCCGCCGCCGTCGCCGTGGCCTCGCGCACCCTGCCCGAGGTCCGTCCCTTCGCCGTCATCCTCGCCGGCTTCGCGTTGCTGCCCCAGGTGGGCGCCCTCTCCGTCTGGCCGTGGATGACGCCGGCCCTGTCCGTGGCCCTCTTCGTCCCCTGGTCCCTCGGGGCCTCGGTGGCCACCGCGCGCTGGGGGCGCAGTGCCAGCACCGTCACCGCGGGACTCGTCGCGCTCCTCTACCCCGTGGTGGTGGTGGCGGCGGCCCGCGGGGCGCAGCCGTACCCGCTCACACTCGGCGCCGCGCTCGTGGCCCTCCTCACCGCGCGCGCGCTGCACCCGTCCGTCAGTGTCGTCACCGCTTCCCTGTGGGCCGCCGCCTTCGTCTTCCTGTCCACCCAGGCCTGGCATTCGCTGGTGCTGGCCACGCTGCTGAGCCTCCTGGCCCTGCTCGAGTCGCACCGCGCGGCCTTCCGCCTGCTGGCCGGGGAGCGCCGCTTCTCGCTCGCGGCGACGCTCTGTGCCCTGGGCTTCCTGATCCTCGCCTGCTGGGATGCTCGCAGGGGCGCGTCCCTGGCGGTGCTCGCGGGTACGGTGCTGCTGCCCCTGGTGTGGACACGCGCCAACCGCCAGCCCTTCTTCGCGGGGCTCGCGCCGCTGCTCTCGCTCTTCCTCGTCCTCGAAACGGGCCTGTCCATGCCCTGGGCCGCCGCGCTGCCGCTGCTCGCGCTCGCGGTGGTGCGCGCCGCGGAGCACCTGCCGGCCGCCCGTCACCTCCTGCTCGGCACGTCCGAGGAGAAGCCGGTGCGCGAGCTGTCCCTCTGGATGCAGGGCGCGCTGACGCTGGTGGGCGTGGTGCTGGTGCCCCACACCCATGCCGAGCCCTGGGTGCTCGCGCCGCTCGCGGCCTCCCTCGTGCTGCTGCCCGGGCCGAGGCCCTCGGTGCGCGTGGGCCTCGGCGTGGGCCTGCTGCTCTTCTGCTTCCCGCTCCACCTGGGCCTCATCGTCCTGCTGCTGGCGCTCGGCTTCCTCACGCACCACACCCCCGGCGCGCTGTGGGCCTTCTTCCGCTCGCCGCCGGACACCTCGCTGCGGCCCGTCACCGTGCTGGGGGCGCTCGCCCTCTGCGGGTGGCGCCTGCTGCTGGACGCGGCCACGCCGGCGGCCATCGCCCTGCTGGCCGGGGTGCTGCTGGTGGGGACCTTCCTCCTCTCGCGGCGCTGGATGCTGACGGCCTCGGTGCTCGTGCTCGCCGGGGCCTCGCTGGGTAGGACGGCGGAGCACGCCTTCCTCGAGTGGCGTCCGGAGGCGGCGCTGGCCTTCGCCACGGTGGCGCTCGGCGCGGCCCTGCTGTCCGCCCTGTGTCAGGTGGGAGGTGTCCAGCGCGCGCTGACGCGGATGGCCGAGCGTCTGTCTCCGGGGCTCCCCGACACGTGGAGCGAGCCGTTGTGGATGGCCGGTGCCCTCACCACGGCGGTGCCCGTGGGGGTGCACCTGCTGGCCCAGGGGCCGGGCGCGCTGCCGCTTCCGGTGGCGCTGCTGGCCGGGCTCGCCTCGCTGGTGCTGATGGTGTCGCGCGAGCGGGAGATGGCCAACGTGGCCACCGGGCTGCTGGCGGGCGTGCTCGTCGCGGCGGTGCCTCCCCTCTGGGCGCCCGCGGTGGTGAGCGTCACGGGGCTCCTGCTGTGCATGGCGGGCACCTGGCTGGACGAGCGGGACGTGGCCGTGGGCGCCGCGCTGCACCACGCGGGTTGGGTGCTGTCGCTGCTGTCCGTCCTCGGCCTCCGGGACCTGAAGCACCCGGGCACGGCGGTGTGCCTGCTCTCCGGCATCACCACGGCCTGGGCGGTGGTGTACCGGCGCCCCGAGCGCGCGGTGGTGGGCTGGGTGGCCTCGCTGGTGGGGCTGCACGCGCTGCTCGCACACGTGGGCGCGCTGTTCTCCACCGGCCGGGGCGCGGAGTTCATCCTCCCGTTCTTCGGGGCGCTCACCGCGCTGCTGGCCACGGCGGCCTTGTTCCTCGCGAGCGACCACATCCGCCGGAGCGTGGGGCACTCCTTCGCGGTGCTGGCCCTGGTGGAGGTGCTCGGCGGCCTGGTGCTGGTGCCCGGGGCGGCCGGAGTCGTGGTGGCGGCGCTCGTCGACTGCGCGTGCCTGGCGGTGCTCTTCTTCGCGCTGGTGCGCCGCGCCGTGCGCGAGGAGGACGAGACGTCCGCCTTCCTCGCTGTGTGGACGGTGGTGCTCGGCTACCTGTCGGTGCGTCTGCACGCGCTGGCCTCGGGCCTGGGCACGGCGGACAGCCTCGTGGCGCTGGTGGGCGGGGCGCTCTTCTCCGGCCTCTACGTCTTCGCCCTGCGCGAGGGCTCGGGGCTGCCCGCCTTCCGCCGGCCGGCGCTGTGGGCCGCCTACCTCTTCCCCGTGGCCGGCCTGCTCACCGCGCCGTGGGGCCAGCCGCTGTACGTGGCGGCCCTGCTGGTGGGCTACGCCGCCCACTTCGCCGCGCTCGCCGCGCACCCGTCGCAGCGGGGCATGTCCTCGCTCGTCTCGGTGGGCGCCTTCAACGCCGCGCTCTTCCTCGTGTGGCTGGGCACCGGCGCCGGCGAGCCGCAGTACTACGTCATCCCCGCGGGCCTCTCGCTGCTGGTGCTGCTGCGCGTCTTCCACGAGGTGCTGGAGCCGGACACGCGGGCGAAGCTGCGCGCCCTGGCCATCACGCTCGTCTACGTGGCCGGAGCGTGGAAGCCGCTCATGTTCCAGGACGGCCGGGCCATGCTGCTGTGCGTCCTGCTGTGCCTGGTGGGTGTGGCGGCCGGCATGGCGTTGCGCATCCGCTCTTACGTGTACCTGGGCAGCGCCTTCCTGGTGACGTGCGTGCTCGCCAACCTGGCGCGCTTCGGCATCCGGGACCACCGCATGGGCGCCGCCTTCCTCTCGCTGCTCGGCGTGGGCGTGGTGGGCTTCATGGTGCTCTTCACCGCCAGGCGCGCCGAGTTGCTGGAGCGCTACGAGCGGGTGCGCACGATGATGGACACCTGGGAGGGGTAGGGCGCGGTCCTTACGACAGGGCCACGAGGTCGCGAATGCGGCCTCGCACCTCCGGGCGCTCGAAGTGCTTGTCCTGCGTGTGGATGCGCATGGGCAGGCCTCCCTTCGGGCGCATCGTGGCCCGCACCAACGGGTCCACGCGTGTGCCCGGCGGAAGCGAGAGCCGGAAGCGCGGCAGCAGCATGGAGAGCAGCAGCTTCATCTCCAGCAGCGCCAGGGTGGCGCCGATGCACCGGCGTGGCCCGTTGCTGAAGGGGATGTAGCCGTACACCGTGGGCTCGGTCTTCAACCAGCGATCCGGGAGGAACCGCTTCGGCTCGGGGTAGAGGTCCGGCAGCCGGTGGGTGATGTACGGGCTGTAGTACAGATGTGTCTCCGCCTCGAAGCGGTGGCCGCCCATCTCGAAGGGCGCGGTGCTGGCGCGGAAGGCCGCCGGCACGGGCGGCAGGAGGCGCAGGCTCTCCTTCAGCACCCGGTCCAGCAGGGGCAGCCGCTCGAGCTGCTCGAGGGTGGGGGGCGCGCCCTTCAGCTCTCCCTCCAGCTCCTCCACCAGCGCCGCGTGTACCTCCGGATGCTGGTCCAACAGGAAGAGCGTCCAGGTGAGGGCGTTGGTGGTCGTCTCGTGGCCGGCGACGAAGAGGATGTTCGTCTGGCCGACCAGCTCCGCGTCGGACATGGAGCCCCCCTCCTCGTCGCGCGCGTGCAGCAGCATGGAGAGCACGTCATCCCCGTCCGCCCCCTGGGCGCGCTTCCGGTCGATGAGTCCCCGGATGGCGGCCTCGCCCCGCTCGGAGATCCGCAGCAGGCGGCGGAAGGGCAGCCCGGGTTTGTCCCAGGGCATGAGGTGGACGGCCGGCGAGGCGTAGCGCTCCAGCCACTGCGCCATCAGCATTCCCATCCGCAGCGTCTCCTGGTCATCCTCCAACCCGAAGAGCACCTGGGTGACGATGAGCAGCGTCATCTGCCGCATCTCCAGGAAGACGTCGCGCACCTCGCCCGGCTTCCAGCGGCTCAGCATCTGGCCGATGCGCGCCACCATGGCGTCGCGGTAGCTCTCCACCTTCTTCTTGTGGAAGGAGGGCATCATCATGCGGCGGTGCTGCCGGTGCACCTCGCCGTTGATGGAGACGAGCCCCGTCCACAGCCTGCGCAGCGACGAGCCCTCGGGCCCCGTGCGCCAGAGCTCCAGCGAGCGGAAGAGCGCCGGGTTGCTCAGCACCTGCATGTTGTAGTCGGGGTGGAAGAGGAAGAGGTGCTGGGTGCTGCCCCGCGACAGCGCCACCAGCGGGCCGTAGCTGCTCAGCTTCTCCAGCCAGGTCAGCTGATCCGCGACGAAGCGGATGTAGTTGCCGGTGACTCCGAGCAGGGGCGTCGTGCGCGGGCCGGGCAGCTCCGCCATGTGTGTCCCGGGTGGGGTGGCGATCATCGGGCGCTCTCCTCCTGGTGGACCAACCAGAGAGAGGATGCCAGACGTCACCGGTGATGGCCGGAGATCCTGCCGGACGCTGTTTCCGCACCGGGCGTCCAGCCCGAAGGCATGTCGGCGGACGGCGGTATCGGGGCCAGTCCGGACGCCCCCTCCACGGGCACCCGTTGCGCGGCGCGGGCCAGGCGGTCCGCGCAGGCCGCGAGCCCGAACAGCACGTAGAAGTGCACGGCCACCAGGAAGCCCGCGAAGAGGCAGGACACCAGGTGGCCCACCACCGCCGCCGCGAGCGCCCGCACCAGCCAGCCGCGCTCCCGGTCCCGTGCGAACGTCCAGAGCGGCCCGAGCGCCGCCCCGATGAAGGCCAGGAAGAGCGCCAGCCCCACGAAGCCCAGGTCCGAGATGACCTGCAGGAAGACGTTGTGCGCGGCGTACACCCGCGTCGCGCCCGGAGGCCCGTACAGCCGCCACGCATAGGGGAAGGTGCCCGCGCCCACGCCCAGCAGCGGGTGCTCCACGCTCACCCGCGAGGCCACCGTCCAGGCCTCCACGCGGCTCATGGCCGAGGCATCCGCCTCATAGGTGCCCACCGTGCGCGTGCGGTTCCAGAAGCTCTGGGGCGAGAGCACCAGCATGGCCCCCGCCGCCGCCACCACCACCAGCGTGCGGGTGAGGTTGCGCTCCAGCAGCACCCACGTGGCCGCGGCGGCCACCAGCCCGAGGAAGCCTCCGCGCGAGTAGCTCAGCACCATGGCGGTGATGGCCAGCACCGCCGCGAGGCCGCACGTCAGCCGCACCAGCCAGGCGCTCTGCTTGCGCACGAGGAAGGCCACCGCCAGGGGCACGATGATGCCCACGCTCATGGCCATGCGGTTGGGGTCCGCGTACACGCCCACCCAGCGCGCGCGGTAGCCCTCCACCATGTCCACCCCCGCCTGGTGCCAGGCGATGACGCCCCGCGAGGTGAAGAGCGAGCCCACGATGAGCGCGAGGCAGGCCCATAGCAGCCGCCGCTCCGTCGTCACCAGGTTCACCAGCGTCAGGTAGAGGAGCACCCACTTGAGGAGCTCCAGCGCGGCGAACTGCGTGGCGTCCGGGTACAGGGACCAGCCCAGCGAGGCGAACACCAGGCCACAGAAGGTGAGCAGCAGCACCCCGCGCTGTCCGTCCACCCACAGCTTCTCGCGGCGGCCCACGCGCCCCAGCAGCATCAGGCCGGTGGCCAGCGCCGACAGCAGCAGGGCCGGGCGGAACCGGGCGAGTCCCGGTATCCACTCACCGGGGCTGATGTAGATGGCGGCCAGGAACGCGAGCAGGAAGCCGAAGGCCCAGCGATCCTGGCTCTGCACCGCCTTGCTTCCCATTCCCATCCCCGGACCTTCTCCCTCGCCAACTCGCTGACACCGCGCGCCCACGTTGTGCACTCCGCGCGGTGGACACCATCACCTCCGGCTCTTCCCGTCCGAAAGGCGATTCCTCCTCCGGCACCTTTCATTCACGACGCAAGGCATGCCGGTTGACGGCCTCTCGTCACTCCCCTGGGACTCGTATGGGGTGCTCATCCAACCCACGGCGCGCAACGTCTCGGCGCGCAACGTCTCGTGGTGCGGGACCGGACATCGGTGCGGTGGAGTCCGGCTGTCAGTGCACGTCTTTTGTCAGGAGGCCTTGCGAAGCGCCCGCTCTGACCTCATCACAAGGGAATGGGGAGTGGGTTGTTCGGGACGAAGGGGCTTCGCATCGCTCTGCTGATGAGCCTGGCTCCACGCAAGCAGGGCTCGTTGGAGGATTGGATACTCGCGTTCTGCCGGGAGGCCGCGCGGCGCGGTCACCAGGTGGATGCCTGGCTGCGCGAGCCCATGCTCCCGTCCATCGTCACGGAGCTGAAGGCCACGGGCGCGCGGGTGGAGGACCTGGCGGAGTTCGAGCGCTCGGGGCCGGTCGCCATGGCCCGGCGGCTGGCCGGCCATGACGTCATCCACCTCAACTTCCTGGCCCCGCGCAGCCGCATCGCGATGGCGGCCTACGCGACGTGGCCCACCCAGGTGCTGTACACGGCCCACTCGGACCACATCGACGAGGACGAGGACCTGGTGCGCCGGAGCCTGCGTTGGGTGGTGAACCAGGCCACCATGGTCCGCGTGCACAGCCTCGCGGGTGTCTCCGAGCACGTGCGCGTCAAGGAGGGCCGGCGCTTCGGGCTCCATCCCCACCGCTCGCGCACCATCTTCAATGGCGTGGACACCCGGCGCTTCCATCCGCACCCGCGCGCGCAGTCCGGGGGGCCGGTGGAGTTCATCACCGTGGCCAACCTCGTGGAGAACAAGGGCGTGCACCACCTGCTGGGGGCGCTCGGGCGGCTGCGCTCGCCCCGGGTGCGCCTGCGCGTCGTCGGAGATGGTCCGGCACAGCAGTCCCTGCGCGCGCTCGCGGTGCAGCTCGGCCTGGAGCACCAGACGGAGTTCCTGGGCCTGCGCAACGACGTGCACGAGTTGCTCGGCACCTCGGACATCTGCATCCAGCCCGCGCTGGCGGAGGCCTTCGGGCTCACCGTCGCGGAAGCCATGGCGTGTGGCTGCGCCGTGGTGGCCTCGCGCGTGGGCGGCATCCCCGAGCTCATCCAGCACGGCCGGACCGGGCTGCTGGTGGAGCCCGGAGACGAGGCCGGTTTCGCCGCCGCGCTCGGGCGCCTGCTGGACGACCCGGTATTGAGGCGGCAGCTCGGCGAGGCGGCGCGCCACCGGGCCTGCGAGTCCTTCGAGCTCTCCCACACCGTGCGGCGCCACGTGGACTGGTGCGAGGAAGCCACCGGGTATGTCTCTCGGACTCCCGAGCCCTCACGCCTCCTGGTGCAGCCGCCGGGCGAGCAGGCGCCGGGAGAGCAGGCAGGCGTCGGGTAGGAATAGGGAAGGGCCCACCCCTGTCGAGAACACCCCAAACACAGGAGGGTGTTCACGGTGAGAACCTTCAACAAGCGGACCGCATTTTCTTCCTCCCTGTTGGCCTGTCTGGTGACTGCCTGTGGATCCCCTGGCCAGAGGGGTGGAGCCCAGGAGAGCGGGCCTCAAACGCCGCCGGTGGTGGTGACTCCCGCTCCCGAGATTCCGGGCACCGCCACGGAGGTGCCGGGCACTCCCGCCTCGGACGAGGACACGGGGCCTCCCGCTCCGGCCCAGCAGCCGGGTGGCTCCACCACTGCGGAGTCGCCGGTCACCACGCCCACGTACAAGAAGGTGTGGGTGGTGAGCACGTCGGGCAGTGACACGGCGAGCGGCTCGGAGACGGCGCCGCTGCGGACCATCAGCCGTGCCATCACCCTGGCCGGCCCGGGCGAGCTCATCCGCGTGCGCTCCGGCACCTATACCGAGCGCGTGCTCATCTCCGGCTCCGTGCGCGGTGGCACCGTCGACGCGCCCATCACGCTCCAGGGCGAGGGCAATCCGCGCATCATCCTGGGCTCGGTGAACGGGGCCCTCCTGGTGGTGGAGAAGCCGTACTGGCTCATCAGTGGCTTCAACATCGACATCCAGAACCGCAAGGCCCTGGGTGTGGCCTTCACCGGCAACGTGCTGGGGACGAAGCTCTCCCACTCGGAGATCCACCACGGCCAGTACGGCGCCGGCGTGAGCTTCCACTACAGCGCCACCGGGGCCACGCTCGAGAACAATCACATCCACCACATCTTCCTCAGCGGGCAGGACGCGCACGGGGTCATCATCCAGCCCACGGCGCGCAACATCACCCTGCGCGGCAATGTCATCCACGACAACTCGGGAGACTCCATCCAGTGCTACAGCGAGGATGGCTCCAGCTCCGACGCCCCGGCCGATGGTGTCCTCATCGAGGGCAACGACCTGTACGGCAACATCGAGCAGTCGTTGGACATCAAGACCTGCTACAACGTCACCGTCCGCCGCAACAAGATGCACCTCGCCCGGCGCCACCCGGCCCTGGGCGGCAATGGCGCCATGGTGGTGCACATGTCGGCGAAGAACGTCCTCATCGAGGACAATGACTTCTACGACGCGGGCCTGGCCATCGGCGTGGGCGGCAACCGCGTGGGCCCGTACCCCTCGGGCATCGTCATCCGCCGCAATCGCATCCGGGACATGATCACCCTGGACGGCATGACGGGTGGAGGCCTGCAACTGGCGGTCTCCACGGGGACGAAGGTGTACAACAACACCTTCACCCGCCTGCAGGGCCCGGCGCTCATCGTGGGCACCGGTGACGGCGGGCCCACCGAGAACCTGGTGGTGAAGAACAACATCATCGACGCCTCCTACGCCCTGAAGCTGGGCACCCAGGCGCCGGGGCTGAAGATGGGCAGCAACCTCTACCGGCCCGGGGCCACCTTCAACGGCTCGACCCTGTCGCAGTGGAAGGCCAAGGGCTTCGACGCCAACTCCCTCGAGTCCAGTTCGCTGCTCGACAGCACCACCCTGGTGCCTGCGGCGGCCGCCATCGACCGCGGCGAGAACGTGGGCCTCTCGTTCTGCGGGGCCGCTCCGGACATCGGCGCCATCGAGTCCGGGTGCACCGCGACTGCTTCTTCCCCATAGGGGTCACTTCTTTCCCTGTGTGAGGCGCCCGCTTCCCCATCCTGGGGGGGCGGGTGTCTGTCTTTCACGCGCCACCTTCACCTCCCGCGACGGCAGGGGTCTTCCCGGTGCACGGAACTTCCCTTGCATGGGTTCACCGTGGGCCGGAGTGGACCGTTGGATGCCGTGGTGGGAGCGGGTCATGCGCGCAGGGCGTGGATGGGGCTTGTGGGTGGGCACCCTGGTGTTGGCGGGGGTGCTCTGGGGCGGATGCCATGACACCTCCCTGGATTCGATCGAGGACCCCCAGTCCGGCCACAACGGCGGTGGTGACAACGGCGGCGGGTGCACTTCCGACTGCGAGCCTTCTGGCCCCGTGCTCATCCAGCGAGAGCCGGCGCCCAATCCCATTCCCGAGGAGAACCGGCTGCCGGGAGATCCCCGCTGGCGTGGCGGCGCGGCGGCTCCCGAGGGGCAGCTCGAGGCCTATACCTCCACCGAGTCCGCCGAGGCGGGCGAGCACGTGGGGGTGAAGGTATCCACCCGCACGGAGACCACCGTCACCGCCGAGCTGTTCCGGATGGGCTATTACGGATGGGCTATTACGGTGGAACGGGGGCCCGCAAGGTGTGGAGCGGCGGCCCCTGGCGCACGAGCGAGCAGGCCACGTGCGAGCGCCACGTGACGACGGCGCGCATCGAGTGCGACTGGACCGATACCTTCTCCATCACCATCGATTCCGCGTGGCGCTCGGGGCTGTACGTGGTGAAGCTCACCCGGGCCGATGGGACGATGCGCTTCGTCCCCTTCGTCATCCGGGACCGGCGCGCGGCGGACATCCTCTACACGCCCAACTTCACCACCTATCAGGCCTACAACACCTGGGGTGGCACGAGCCTCTACTTCGACGCCGCGTGGACGACGCCGTTCGGCCGCGCGCGTGAGGTGTCCTTCAACCGTCCGTACAAGGACTCCAACGGGGCCGGGAAGACGTTCTTCCTCGACATCAACTTCATCCAGCTGATGGAGAAGCATGGCTACGACGTCACCTACGGCACGCAGCTGGACTTCGTGCGCTTCTCCGACTTCGTGGAGGGCATTGGCGCCTTCGTCAGCGCGGCGCAGGACGAGTACTGGCCGGAGCAGGAGCGCGACCAGCTGGACGCGCTGCTCCAGCGCCCCGATGGGAAGACGAGCCTAGTCTACTTCGGCGGCAAATGTCGCTCGCCGTGGACTCCGCCGGCAATCTCTATGTCGCCGACCAGGTGGGCAATCGCATCCGCATGCTGCGCGCGGACCGGTCCGAGGTCGTGACGATCGCCGGCAGTGGCGCGGGCGGCCGGGTGGACGAGAACGGCACCAAGGCCAGTTTCAACAACCCCACCGCGCTCGTGATGGGCCAGGACGGGGCGTTGTATGTGTTCGAGGCCGGCAACCAGCTCGTGCGCCGCGTCTCGCTCTCGGCGCCGTACAAGGTGGAGACCGTCGCGGGCCGGCGGGACGGGTATGTGTTTGGCTTCGCGGATGGAGACGGACCCGCGGCCCGGTTCCGCGGCCAGATGGGCATGTCGGTGGCCGTGGATGGCAGGTTGATCATCGCCGACACGGGCAACTTCCGCATCCGCAAGGTGCTGCCCGGCGCCGATGCCACGTCCTCGCGGGTCGTCACCGTGGCGGGCTCGGGGAAGCTCGGGACGAACCTCGGCTCCGGAGACGTGGCGGACATCGTCGCGCCCACGGGGCTCGCCACCGATGTGAACGGGAACATCTACGTGAGCGACTCGTTCAACCACGCCATCCGCGTCATCATCCCGTAGCGGGTGGGACGCGGTGCCGCTCGGCGCTGCCCTGACTTCCAAGGTTCATTGAGGAGCACAAGGCCATATCCTCCAGGGCCGTTTCCCCTGGGGGAAAGGGCCGCATCATGGCGAAGAAGTACCGAAATCCTGGGACGGGAGATGGCGGCGGTACGCAGCTCGACGGCAGGCGGAGCGCGCTGGGCCGGCCGTGGCGGCCGTCGTGCGTGGTGGTGCTGTTGCTCCTCGGGCTGCAGGCGGCGTGCGCGACGGGCTACCCCATGGGGGGGATGGTGGCTGGCGGCGCTCGCCATCGGTGGCGGGTACAGCGTGAGAGTCCCAGGCCACAGGAGATGGCGGGACAGGCCCAGGCGGTGTCCGCAACGATGACCGGGGAGGCTGTCGCGGGCCTGGAGGGCACTGACGCGCAAGCCGAGGAGCGCGAGGCCGGTGTGCCGGTGGAGGCGGGCACGGGCCCTGTCGCTGGGGCGGCGGAGTGGGCCCGCCAACGTGCGCGGCGCATGAGCGAGGGGGACGACGAGGCGGTCCTGGAGGGGAAGGGCGTTGGATGGCTGGATGGAGTGGGCGACGGACGGCCCTTCGAGGTGCCCATGACGCTCGACTACTTCCAGGGCTTCCTCGCGCAGGCCGGTGTCCCCAGTACGGCGTTGCCGAAGGACGGGCGGACGCTGTCGCCTCAGCAGGCGATGGAGTTGGTGCCGCATCTGCTCTCCACGCCTTTGACACTGGGCAACTTCGGGCTGCGCCGTATGGCGGCACACCTGCTCTTGGAGGTGGCCGCGGGTGGCGAGGTGGTGACGAGAGACGAGCTTCACGCGCGCATGCGCCGCTTCTCGCGGCTGCTGGTGCTACGGCCGGACGGATACCTGGTGAGGGCCACGACGGGAATCGCGGTCCAGAAGGCCGGTCAGGTCGTGCTCGCCGAGGATGGCGCGCTCCGGGCCGGCCGCTTCGAGGTGGGCCCTTTCTACGCCATCGAGGGCGAGCGCCTCTTCCTGGTGGACCCGAGGCTCGAGGTTCCAAAAGGAGCGCGCCCCGCGGGCCTCTACACGCCCGACGACAACCCGGCGCTTGCGGTGGGCGAGGGGGCGGTGCTCGCTGTGATGGACATGGTGGAAGGCCTCTACCGGCTGGTCTTCTACACGGGCGAGACGCTGGAGGGTCTGGCGCAGCTGCCGGGCGCGGTGAGGCAGCTCTACGAGAACTCGCCGCAGTTGTGGGAGGAGTTTCGTCACAAGCCCTACGCCGAGAAGGTGCGCACCGTGTCGCGGCTTGCCACGGGCGCGGTGCTGACGGTAGGCACGGCCGGTGCGGGCACGGCGAAGGTTGCGGCCTGGGGTGGCAAGCTGCAGAGCCTCACGGTGCCGCTGCTGTCGCTCACGGGCGATGGGCTCCTGGCGGTGCGATTGGTGGCGGTGCCCGTGGGGAGTGTTGCCACCGCGGCCGCGCCGACGCTGAGCGCCACCTACGTGCTGCACATGGCCAACACTGGCGCCCAGGGCGCGGGAGGCGGAGGTGGGTGGCCTCCAGTTGGGGGGCCTGGGCAGTGGGTGGAGGACACCTCGAGCATGTCGGAGCAGGCACGGGCCTATCAGGCCCAGGTGACTGGCGCCCCCAAAGGCTGGTGCTACAAGGTGTGCCGCAATGGGAAGTGTGTCGAGTACGACGGCTTCGAGCCGACGGAGGGCGTGCTACTCGAAGGCAAGGCGCGCGGGTACGCTCAGTGGTTCGACCAGGACCTCAAGCCCAAGCTCGACTTTTACGAGGGCTTGGGGGACCTGCTCAATCAAGCGCGACGTCAGCTCCAGATGGCAGGCGGGCTGCCAATCCGCTGGCACGTCGCCGAGCCTCGGATGGCGGCCGTGCTTCGGAAGTATTTTGATGAGCGGGGCCTTCAGTCCATAGAGGTGGTTTACACACCACCGGTGAAGTGAGGCCACCGAGCATGAGCGAACGCTACGAAATCAAAGCGTATTGGGGGCACCGTCCAGAGCCGGCCGATGAGTGCGCACGGCGGGCGGAGACGTTCTTCCGCCTCCTTGGGGAGTGCCATCCGGAATTCGCGCGGTGGTACGAGAAAAGCAACTCCGCTCGAAAGGCGCTGCAACTCGGCTTTGAGCCCACCCGCGAAACCTTCATCAGTTTCTTCGGCCGCGAGAAGTACCAGATTCTGGATGACGGATTTGCGTTCGGCGCCTGGACAGGGCACGTGGAGCAGGGCCGGGGCGGCTCGGTCATGCTCGGTTGTGGGTCGAAGGCGGAGTTCGCGCCGAACTACCTCTGGCTCTCCCTTCCGAGGGAGGCCCTGGGGCACGAGCGCCTGGTCACGGAGCCTGTTGTCGCCGGCGCCATGCGTGCCATTGCGGTGGCCTGGGAGCCAGAATGGGCGGTCGCTACGGCGGACGGACTGTGGAAGGAGCTCTCCGGTGGCAGCCAGCTGGGATGCTTCGTGGGCTGGATGACGTACTTCTCGCGGGATCGGGGCGAGGTGCCTGTCCTCCCCGCGCCCGTACGCGTTGAGCCCGTGGGTGACAAGGGAACGCTGGTGACACTCACCCCGGAGCGGCTCACCCCCAGCAATCCGGAGCACGTGGCGCTCGCCTGGCGAACGCAGAGAGCGCTGGAGGAGCGGGGGCTGTTCCGTTTGATGGTCCAGCCGGCTTCCAGGCGGAAGGCGTGAACGGTCGCGCGGCTCGGAAGAAAGAAAACCCTGGCCATGCCCCCTCAAGCTGGCCTGACAGGTGCAATACCTCCCCCACGAGGGGGAGGTGTGATGGGGAGTCGGAGGCGCGTGGCACTGCGGGTATGTCTGGGAGCACTGCTGATGCTCCGGTGTGGATCCTCTGGCTACGAGGAGGAAACCTTCTTCCCACCGGAGGACTCCGCACCGGTCTCCTCCGAGGCGCCGCCATCGGGAGGGCTCGAGGTGGCTCCGGTGCGCGGCGGGCACGACCCGGGCCAGCCCCGGCCCCTGCCCCCCATGTTCCAACCGGGCTTCCACCTGGCCCTGCGCTGGTCCCATTCCGTGGGCCGTCTCACCACGTTCCGGCTGCGCGTGCCGGTGAACCGGGAGGGGCAGCGGGTGCGGCTCGCCTTCCGCTCGGGAGACGGGCCCCTCGTGTTGCGGCGGGTCACCGTTGCCCACGCGGGCGACGAGGGCGCACTGGCCTCCGCGCCGGTGCCCGTGACGTTCTCCGGCGCGCCCGGTCTCTCCGTGGCGACGCGGACGCGCGGGGTGTCCGACCCCGTGTCCCTTCCCATCCACTTCGGTGACGAGCTGGCCGTGTCCTTCGAGGTGGAGGGCACGCTGGCGGCCAGTGCCATCGAGCTGCTCCCCGGCAGCGCCGTGCGCCCGGGCGCCTGGGCCACCACGCCAGGTCCGCTGGGCGGTGCGCCCTGGTCCGTCCCGGTGGGGCTGGCCACCGTGGAGGTCGAGGGCCCTCCCGCGCGCGCCTTCGTCGCCCTGGGAGACAGCATCACCGAGGGCTACATCGACGGCCACGACGACATCCGTGACACCTGGGCCTTCCAGGCGGGCGCGCGACTCGGCGTGCCCATCGTCAACGCCGGGGTCTCCGGCCAGGGCTTCTACGATGGGTCGCGGCTGCTGGACGGGGAGGCGCTCGTCCTGTCGGGCATCACCGACTGCATCGTCCTGCTGGGCACCAATGACCTGAGTGGCGTCCCGGACAGCAAGCTGCTGGCGGACATGGTCCAGCTCACGGAGCGGCTGAAGCCCTTCTGCCGCACCTGGACCGGTACCCTGCTGCCCAAGGAGCACGCCCACAACGGCAAGTACGAGCAGGTGAAGTCGAGCCGCCTGGTGATGAACACCTGGATTCGCGAGCACCAGCAGCCGGACGTCATCGACTTCGAGGCGGTGACGCGCGCCCCGGACAACGTGCACCACTTCCTCGACGGGCTGGCCGTGGACGGCATCCATCCGAGCGTGGCCGGCCATCGCGTCATGGCCGATGAGGTGGTGCGCGTGCTGCGCGCCCGGGGCGTGCAACCCCAGCAGGCCCCGTGAGCCTCACCCCGGGGTGTCCAGCAGCGGCAGCGTCACGGTGAAGCAGGCCCCCTGGCCGGGCTCGCTCCGCACCGACACGTTCCCGCCGTGCGCCTCGACGATCTCCCTCAGGATGTAGAGCCCGAGCCCGAAGCCCCCATAGTGCCGTACCGAGGCGGCGCGCTCGAAGCGCCCGAAGATGCGCCGCTGGTCCTCCGGCGAGATGCCGATGCCCTCGTCCTCCACGCTCAGCAGCGCGCGGCCCCGCTCGGCCCGGCAGCGCACGTGCACCGGACTGCCCGCTCCATACTTCATCGCGTTGGACAGCAGGTTCTCCAGCACCTGCTCCAGCCGCAGCCGGTCGCCGAGCACCGGGAGCGGCCCCTCCACCTGCGCGTCCAGCGGGCACTCCGCCTGGGCGAGCACCTCGCGCGAGCGCTCCAGCACCTCGCGCACCAGCACCGCCAGGTCACACGGGGCCGTGTCGAGCTGGAGCGTGCCCCGCGTCAGCCGGGAGAGGTCCAGCATGCTCTCCACCAGCCGCGTGAGGCGCACCACCTGACGATCCGTCACCGCCAGCCGGGACAACAACTCCTCCGGGGCGCACGGCCCGCCCTGGAGCATCCGCTGGGCGCTCTGCAACCCCAGCCGCAGCGGCGTGAGGGGCGTGCGCAGCTCGTGCGAGGCGATGGCGAGGAACTCGTCCCGGGCCCGCACCGCCTCCTGCGTCTCGCGCAGCAGCCGGGCCCGCTCCGCCTCCGCCTCGCGGCGCCGGGTGACGTCCACGAAGGTGACCACCGCGCCCAGCCGCTCGTCGCCCCGCCAGATGGGATAGGACCAGACCTCCGCCGGGAAGCCCGTGCCGTCCGCCCGCCACAGCCACTCCTGGTCGTCGTGGATGCCTTCCCGCGTGGTGGCCTCGTAGATGAGGCACTCCGAGCGCGGGTAGGGCCTGCCGTCCGCGCGGCTGTGATGGATGGTGTCGTGCATGTGCCGCCCGATGAGCGCCGAGGCGTCCGGGTAGCCCAGCAGCCGCGCGCAGGTGCGGTTGGCGAAGGTGCACCGGCCTTCCAGATCCAGTCCGTAGATGGCCTCGCCGGTGGAGTCGAGCAGCAGCCGGAAGCGCTCCTCGCTCTGGCGCAGCCGCTCCTCGGGCATCTCGTGGAGCGTGCCCGGGTGGGCGAGCGCGGCCCCCACCTCCGCGCGCAGGAGGGCCGGGCCCTCCGGCCCGTTGCGTCGCCGCGCCCGCCGGGTGAGCCAGGCGCCCGTCACACCTCCGAGTGCACCCGCGAGCAGGCCAACGACGAGGCGATTCACACGTCTTCCTCCCAAAAGCATTCATCCGCCGGGCCGCCGGGCCCGTCCAAGGTTCGTGGATGGTTCCGCTCCCAGACGTCCAGCGGCGAACACCTTGGATCGTGTCCTCGTGATGCTTTCCAGCGAGCCGGTATCTTCGCGAAGACCCTGCTTCTCATGGGACAGGGGGGGAGGACCCATGCGGGCGCTCGAAGCCATCGTCCAGGCACCCGTGCGGCAGGAGGCCGAGCTGTTCCGGCACATCCTCGACGCACTGCCGTATCCTATTTTCTGGAAGGGGCGGGACCTGCGCTTCCTCGGGTGCAACGCCGCGTTCGCGAGGATCGCCGGCCGCGAGGGCCCCGACGCGGTGGTGGGGCTCTCCGACTACGAGCTGCCCTGGCCCAAGGAGGACGCGGACTTCTACCGCGCCTGTGATCAACAGGTGATGGAGTCGGGACAGCCGCTGCCCGAGTGCGAGGAGCCCGTGCTGGGCAGTGATGGTGTGCAGCGCTGGACGCAGACGAGCAAGGTGCCCCTGAGGGATGAGCGGGGCTTCGTCTTCGGGGTGCTCGGCATCCTCGTGGACGTCACCGAGATGCGCGAGACGCAGGAGCGGCTCCGGGTGGCGCTCACCGCGGGCGAGGCGGCCAATCGCATGCTGAAGGCGCAGGTGGCCGAGCGCGAGCTCATGCAGCGGGCCCTGGCGCTCAGCGAGATGCGGCTGCGCACGGCCGTGCGCGGCGCGCAGATGACGCTCTGGGGGTTGGATGCGCGGGGCCTCTTCACCTTCGCGGATGGGGGCGCGCTGGCATCGTTGGGCCTCGAGCCGGGGTGGGTGGTGGGCCACTCCATCTTCGACATCTACGCCGGCCATCCGGACATCCTCGCGCAGGCCCGGCGGGCGCTGGCCGGTGAGTCCTTCACCGGCTACATCACGTTCGAGGGCATCCACTACGAGACGCGCTACACGCCGATGTTCGACGGGGCCGGCACGCTCACGGGCATCACCGGGCTCGCGTTGGATGTCACCGAGCGCGTGCGCTACCACGAGATGCTGGAGGCGGAGCTGGAGCGCACGCGCAACCAGTTGCTGCAGGTGGAGCGGCTGGCGACGCTGGGCACGCTGGCGGCTGGAGTGGGGCACGAGCTGCGCAACATCTCCACCGTGCTCAACAGCCTGAGGAGCTCCTTCCGCGACTGTGCCGAGCGGGGCGTGCCGCCCGACGCCGAGGAGCTCGAGGAGCTGGGCTGGGCGTGCGAGCACGTGGCCACGCATGGCCGGCACCTGATGGACCTGGGCCGTCCGGGGCGCTCGACGGTGGAGCGGATGGACCTGCGGGAGCTGGTGGCGGGCGCGCTGGCCATGTTGCGCACGGCGGGCATCATCAAGCACGTGAAGGTGTCGGCCTCGGTGCCCGAGTCCCCCCTGTGGATCGACGCGAGCCGGACGCGGGTGGAGCAGGTGCTGCTCAACCTGGTGAGCAACGCGGCCGACGCGGTGGAGGTGGTGCGTGACCGGCCCGCGGAGGTGCGGGTGCGGCTCTTCGAGGACCGTGCGTCGGGCTTCATCTGCTGCCGGGTGGAGGACACCGGGGTGGGCATCCCCCAGGAGAAGCTCTCCGCCATCTTCGAGCCGTGGTTCACCACCAAGCCCCCGGGCCGGGGGACGGGCCTGGGCCTGCCGGTGGTGCGCACCATCCTCCAGGAGGCCGGAGGCGATCTCTCCGTGGAGAGCGAGCTGGGGAAGGGAAGTGCCTTCACCTTCCGGCTGCCTTCGCGGCTCCAGGCGGGCTGAGGGCCGGCCGATCAGACACACATGCCTGGACGGAGAGGGTGCAGGCGGGGGCGGAGGTGGATAATGTCGCCCCCCCTTCGTCAGCCAGGGAACTGCGTATGCGCTGTGTGCTCCTCGTTCCGGTGTGTCTCCTCGTCGCCTGCGCCGGCTCCGTGTCCGCGCTCCGTCCGGCCGCCCCGGTTCCGGAATCGGCTCCGGCTCCGGCCGCTCCGGCGGTCTCCGAGCAGGTTCCCCGGGCCGAAGTGGAGGAGTCCGGGGCCGCGCCGGCGGACGAGGTGGCGCGGGCGCTGAGCACCACGGTGGAGGTCGCGCGGCGTGTGTCCGGGGCCTCCAGCCTGCGTGCCTCGCACCTGGGGTTCCCGGGGGCGCCCTCGCGCGCCGCGGCCCTCATCGTCGAGCGGGCGGTACGGCTCGTGGGGGTGAAGCAGCTCGGCCGCGTGGACCGCAGCGTCCCGGATGACTGCTCCGGCCTGGTGCGGCTCGCCTACCTCGGGGCCGGCATCGACCTGGTCAACCATGGCTTCCTCAACGGCGAGAACGCCGTCACCGCCATCTACCGCCGCGCGAAGGACCGGGGCGCCCTCCACCAGCACCGTCCCCGTCCCGGGGACCTCGTCTTCTTCCAGGAGACGTACGACAGAAACCGCGACGGCAAGCGCAACGATGGGATGACCCACATCGCCGTCGTGGAGACCGTCGAGCTGGACGGCACCATCACCTTCATCCACCGGGGCAGCAAGGGCATCGCCCGCTCGCGCATGAACCTGCTCTTCCCGCGCACCCACCGCGCGGGCCAGAGCGGGCCCGTCCTCAATGACTTCCTGCGCGCCGCGGCCAAGGGCCAGCGCGCCTGGCTCACCGGCGAGCTCTTCGTCGGCTTCGCCTCCCCCACGCTGTAGGCCGGGACGGGGGACGCTCACTTCTTCGACAGCGTCGCGAGGGCGTCCTTCGCCTCGTCCTGACCGCAGTTCTTCGAGCCGGGGGTGGTCTTGTCCCTGGGCAGCTTGCTCAGCTGCTCCAGGGCGGGCACGGCCTTCGGGTCTCCCAGGCCCGCCAGCCGCCGCGCCGAGCGCGCGCGCACGCCGCAGTTCTTCGACTCGAGCGCGCGCATGTACAGCTTCACCAGGTCCAACTCGGCGGTGGAGTGCTCCGCCTCCAGGTAGCGCAGCGCGCCCCACTGCCTCGGCGTGGTGGGCTCCTCGTCCGCCAGCTCCTCGAAGTGCTTCTTCACCTGCTCCTCGGAGAGCATGCCCATCAGCTTGCGCAGGCCCCTGTCGGACTCGTCCTCGCCGAAGTCCTCGGCCAGCCCGTCCAGCACCTGCGTCTCGAGGGCCTCGCGCGCCGGAGCGTCCAGCCCGGCGAGCACCGTGTGCTCCTCCTCGTGCCGCTCCAGGCCGTGCAGCACCCGCGCGCGCAGCTGGAGCACGCCCGCGTCCTTCTTCGCCTCCGCCGGCAGGTCCGACAGGCGCTCGAGCGCGTCCTTCAGCTGGCCCGCCTCCATCAGCTCCCGGGCCTGGTACACCGGGTCATTGCGGCGCGACACCTCGTACGCGCCCAGGCTCATGCCCATCACCAGCCCCAGGCCCACCACCGCCGTCTGGCGCGGCCACGCCTTCACGAAGGCCACCGCGCGCTCGGCACCCGTGCGCGCCAGCTCCAGCGCCGCCCGCACCGGCTTCATCACCGGGCCCAGCTGCTCCTCGATGGGCGGAGAGAGGGACACCTCGTCCTGGCCACCGAAGGGCAGGCCCTCGGGGGCGCGGCGGCAACGGTGGATGCGCAGCGGCTCGCCATTGCCGGGCATGGGGACGCTGCCACAGGGCTCGGCGTCTCCCTCCACGCGGTTGCGCGCCAGGTTCACCGACTCGGTGAAGATGACCTCGCCGGGCTGGGCCACCTGCTCCACGGCCTTCACCACCTCCACCGGCTCGCCGAGCACCGCGTCGCGCGTGACGAGCACCTCGCCCGTGTGGAGGCAGATGCGCACGGGCAGGTGCTCGTCCGGGCCGCACGTCTGGTTGTGCCGCCACAGCCGGTCCTGCATGGCCATGCCGCACAGCACCGCGTGGGTGGGCGAGGCGAAGGTGACGAGCAGCGAGTCACCCCGCTTCTGCACCAGGCGCCCGCCGTACTGGCGCACCAGGGGCAGCAGCAGCCCGTCGTGCGTCTCCAGCATCCGCGCGTTCTGCTCGTGCGTCTGCCGCGAGGTGCGCTCGGTGTAGCCCTCCAGGTCGGTGAGCATCACCGTGAGGTTCTGCGGCTTGCCGCCCGAGAGCGTCCCACTGCCCATGGGGGCCACCGTGCCCGCGGGCTTCGGGGCGGGGACGACGGTGCCGGCGCGCACCACGTGCTTCTCGTACACCACGGCCGCCAGGGCGGACTGGGAGGGACGGGTGGGCGCGCGCGAGGGCGAGGAGGCCCCCTCGGGCAGCGGCATGCTCCGAGCGGCGCGGGTGGGTGCCTGGGAGGGGGAGCGGCCGCTGCTCGCGGGAGTCGCCACCGGAACGGGCGCGCCGAAGGCGGCGGTGCCCGAGGCCGGGGACCCGGCGGGCTTCTCCGGGGGCACGGGGGACGGCGCGGCCTGGGGCGAGGCGAAGGCGGCCGTTCCGCTGCCCTGGGCGGGGGCGTCGGGGACGAGGAAGGCGGAGATGCTCGGCGAGGCCGTGCCCGCGGCCATGGCCAGGGGCATGCCCACCGCGGCCTGGGCTCCGGCGGCCGCCAGCGCGCCGAGCGCATCCACCAGCGCATGGGCGCTCGGCATGCGGTGGGCGGGCGTCTTCTGCAGCAGCTGCATCACCAGCGCGACGAGCGCGGGGTGGCCGGCGAGCGTGGGCGCCGCCTCGATGAGGGGCATGGGCGGGGCGGCGGCGTGCTGGGCGACGTACTGCGTGGGCCCGGGCCCGGGGAAGGGCAGCTGGCCCGACAACATGCGGTAGGCGAGCACCCCGAAGGAGTAGAGGTCGCTGCGCGGATCCACCGGCGCGCCCACGGCCTGCTCCGGCGAGAGGTACTCCGGCGTGCCCACCACCAGCCCCACCTGGCTGAGGTTGCTGCTGGAGGCGTCCGGCTCCACCAGCCGGGCGATGCCGAAGTCCAGCAGCCGCGCCTGCTCCCCGCGCAGCCCCTTGGTGAGCAGCACGTTCTCCGGCTTGAGGTCGCGGTGGATGATGCCCTTGTCGTGGATGGCCGCCAGGCCCTCGGCGAGCTGGTACATCAGGGGCAGCGCGCGCGACGGCGCCATGGCCCCCAGCTGCAGCACGTCATAGAGGTTCTCGCCCTCCACGTACTCCATCACCAGGCACGCGCCCACTTCCGCCTGGCCGTAGTCGATGACGTGCACCACGGCGGGGTGCTCCACCGCGGACAGCAGGCGCGCCTCGCGCTTGAAGCGCTCGATCATGCTCGGGTGCACCATCAGGTCCGCGTGCAGGACCTTGATGGCCACGCGGCGCCCCAGCGACACCTGCTCACCGAGATACACCTCGCCCATGCCGCCTGCACCGAGGAGCTGGAGCACACGGAAGCGGCCATCGAGGACAAGGGTACCGGTATCGATCACGGGCGCCGCATCTTCGCCGGAAACGGGTGCCGCGGGCAGGGGCCTCTCATGACGCGAGGCGGCTCGGCTGCCCGCCCACCGGGCCCGGCGGAATGTGGGTTATTCAACCACATCCTCTGGCCGTGAAGTGGAGCCGCTCAATAGAGGAGGCAGTAGCTGCCGTCCGTGCAGTAGTTGGACGCGGAGCAGCACGCGCCATTGTTGCAACGGCCCTGGCAGCAATCGATGGCGCAGCTGAAGGCGTCCTCGTCGAACGAGCAATCGCCGTCACCGCAGAAGGTCGGACAGGGGTCGTCGGCGTAGCGCGAGACGGACTTGGAGGTGTTGGCCCAGCAGGTGGTGCGTCCGCCGCCGCTGTCGATGACCATGGGCACGGCCTTCACGTTGAAGAGGTACGAGCCACAGGAGAGGCCCGAGCTGCTGAAGTACCAGGTGCCCGAGGTGCCGGGGAGCTCGGAGGTGGATTGCAGGACGTTGTTGATGCGGAACTCCAGACGCACCGCGTTGGCCGGGTAGGACACCGTCCAGGTTCCGCTGCCCGCCATCTCGCCCTGGTACGTGCTGACGCCGCTGATGGTCAGCTGGGTGACGGCCGAGCTGGAGCACATGGCCAGCTCGGCGGTGCCCAGTGGCTCCCCCTCCTCGGGGAGGTCGACGACACCGCCGCAGGCCGTCAGCAGCAGACCGGACAGCAGCACACAGAGTGAAGAGAGATGACGCGGCATGGGGGTGCTCCAGGGAAAGCGGATGGGGGGCCTCGGCGAGGACCGGAGGCTCGGCATCACCCATATCATATTTTTCCAGGGACTTTGTGTGAAACCTGGAATGGGGGGAAGACGCTCAGGCCGTCTTGAGGCTGAGCTGCCAGGACACGCCGTACCGGTCGGCGAGCCAGGTGAACTTCCGGCTGAAGGGGTACTCGCCCAGCGGCATCATCACCTGCCCGCCCTCGCCCAGCTTCGCGGCCAGCGTGTCGAGCTCCGCCTCCGAATCCGTGGTGACGAAGATGGACGTGGCGGGCGTGAAGGTGAACCCGTGCTTCATGCTGCTGTCGATGCACATGAAGCGCTGGCCGTTGAGCGTGAAGGACGCCTGCATCACCGAGCCCTCGGTGCCGGGCTCGCCCGGGCCGTAGCGCTGGATGTGGGTGATGCTCGCGTCCTTGAAGAGCGACACGTAGAACGTCATCGCCTCCTCGGCCTTCTTGCCTTCGAACATCAGGAACGTCGCGATCGTCGAGCTCATCGGTGCGGAGACTCCTGGGGGGTGAGGGTTACTTCGCGAGGTGGGCGAACTTGAACGTCCAGAAGATGCCCCACCCCACGATGCTCACCGCGCTGAGCACGATGCCCGCGATGGCCTGCCCCTTGCGCCCGACGGGCGGGGTCGCCGCGGGGTTCACGTTCCGCAGGCCGATGATGGAGCACAGCAGGGAGATGAGCGCCAACGGGGCGAAGAGCAGCCCGATGAAGCTGAGCATGAAGCCGGCGCGCGCCACCGTGTTGTTGGAGTAGAGGTGCCACGCCTTCTGGAGCGCCTCGCGCGACACCTCCTCCTTGAAGAAGAGCTTGTTGCGCGTGTTGTTGTACATGACGAGGGTGATGATGACGGGCCAGATGCCACGGCCCACGGCCTCCGCCCCCGCGGTGAAGCCCGAGACGAACAGGGAGGCGATGGGCACGAAGCACAGCGCCAGACGGGCGAACGGCATTCCCATCCAGAAGCACGCGCCCACGCAGCCGCCCACGAGGGCGAGCAACCCGAGCAGCAACCCGGCGTTGCCCGTGTCCTTGTTCACCACCTCATTGGCCAGGATGATGGCCCCGGCGAAGAAGTTGAAGAGGGCGCCGAAGCCCACCAGCCACGCCCACGCGTCGCGCTTGCCCCAGTACTTGAGGCGGAAGGCCTCCAGGTAGTCCACGTCGGGGTGCTCGGCGCAGGTGTCGCAGTAGTCCTTGCCGTCGACGGTCTCCCGGTCGTACTCGCAGAAGAAGGTGCCGCAGCGGGCACAGGCGCCGAGCACGGGCTTCTGGGGATGGGCGGGGCAGCGCGCCTCGGTGGCTTCGGGCGGTGGGGCGGGGGACAGCGACTCCATGGAACGACCTCCAGAGGAGGCCGGACTCTGGCACAGCTCGCGAGCGGACGTGAGGGCCCGCCGCCTGCCCTCCGGCCGGGGGAACAGCAAAAATTCCGGGGGGTTGGACCACGTGGTACCTTCCCGTGCTCGACAGCAGCCCCCCCGATGGCCACCGAGAGCGACTCCCCCAAGCCCGCGTCCGAAGCGCAAGCCGCCGCCCCCGAGCTGCGCCTGTTGGACAGGCGCGCCTTCGTGGGGTTTCCGCCCCTGGAGCTGGCGCCCGGCCTGTCCATCGCGGACTTCGCGCTGCAGATTCCCGACGTCACCTTCCCCTTCAACGTCAGCGCGGGCCCCTCGCGCTACCAGCGCAAGAAGCTCCTCTTCGGCTTCCTGGAGCTGCACGTCGACGCGGAGCTGGTGGCGCGCAAGGTGACGGAGCTGGCCGGACGCGTGGCCGGCCTCGAGGGCCTCAAGCTGCACTTCCGCCCCGGCTACCTCGAGGGCCAGGCCTTCCTCCAGGCCCCGGAGCGCACCCCGCTCACCTTCAAGGTGGCCTTCGACGCGGATGGCGAGCGGCTCGCCCTCTACCTCTATGACGTGCGCCTGTACGGCTTCGCGTCCACGCCGTCGGTGCAGGTGCCCGGCCTGATCGCCGCCACCGTCACCGAGCTGGGCCTGCTGCCCGAGGTGGAGGTGCGCGGCGCCACCGGCTTCTCCACGCGCGTGCTGCCCGCGCTCTGCCAGAAGGCCGCCGTCAGCCGGGGCTTCAAGATGCCCGTGCTGGACACCGCGCGCTTGTCCTCCGCCGAGGTGAGCAGCGCGGGCCTGCGGTTGCGCTTCTCCTCCGGGGGCCTGCCGCCTCCGGCCCCTCCCGACGAGGAGCTGCTGCTGGCCCTCGAGGGAGCCCGCGCCTTCGCCGACGCCGAGGCCCTGCTCGCCCAGGGCAAGCTCGCCGAGGCCCGTGACGCGTACCTGCAGGCCGGTGACGCGCAGGACGCGCACCCCTTCGCCGCCGAGCGGCTGCTGTCGCTCCTCGTGGCGGACCCGCAGGCGCACGACCTGGCCCTGGACGTGGCCGCCACGCTGCTGCGCCGCCGCGAGAAGAGCCCCGCCGCCCTCTGGGGCGAGGCCGTGGTGCGCGAGCGCCGCAACGAGCACGCCCGCGCCGCCGAGCGCTACCTCGCCCTGTGCAGCCTCGCGCGCCGCGCCTCCGAGGAGGCCGCCGCCTTCTTCTCCGCCGAGGCCGCCGCCCGCGCCGCCCGCGACCACGCGCCCCAGGTGGCGGTGAAGGCCCTGCACGAGGTGCTCGGCCTCAAGCCGGACCACCTGCCTTCCCTCAAGGCCCTCGCGCGCGCTTCGGACCAGAGCCGGGACCGCGCCGGGGCCGTGCGCGCCTACCGCCGCATCGCCGCGCTCGCGAGAGACCCCGCCGAGGCCGCGGATGCCCACGTGCACCTCGCGCGGCTGTGCGCCCAGACGGAGGACGACGTCGCCGGTGCCCGTCTGCACTGCGAGGCCGCGCTGCGCCTCGCGCCGGACCAGCCGGATGCCCTGCTGCTGCTGGGGGAGCTGTGCCACCGCGGCGGCGAGCACCTGCGCGCCCTCAAGGCCCTGGACCGCCTGCGCGAGGTGGCCATGGCCCGCCACGAGCTGGACCGCGTGGGCCGCGCCAACCTCCTCGCCGGCCGCATCTGGGAAGAGGGCCTCCAGCAGCCGGACAACGCGCTGCTGCGCTTCCGCGAGGCCACGTCGCTGCTGCCCGGCGAGCCCGAGCCCCTCTTCTCCACCGCCCGCGTGGCCGAGAAGCTGGGCAAGTTGCAGGAGGCGCTCGCCGGCTACCAGCAGGCCCTGGAGCTGGCCGGCCCCGCGCCGCGCTCCGAGTCCATCCGCGAGGCCGCGCACCAGAGCCACCACGCCCTGGCGCGCCTGTACCGCACGAAGCTCGGCGACCCCGCCCGCGCCCGCGAGCACCTGGAGGCCGCGCTCGCGTTGGACCCGCGCGACACCGCCGCGCTCGACGAGCTGATTCCGTACTTCCGCGCCACCGGCCGCACCCAGGAGCTCGCCGAGGCGCTGGAGAAGGCCGCCGCCGTCCACGAGGAGCCCGGCCGCCGCGCCGCCCTCTGGGCCGAGGCCGGAGAGCTGTTCCGCGGCCGTCTGCAGCAGCCCGAGAAGGCCGAGCGCCTCCTCACCTCCGCGCTGGAGGCCGACCCCGATCACAAGCCCGCGCTCGAGTCCATGCTGGCGCTCGCCGAGGCGCGCCGCGATGGCGGGCTGCTCACCCGCTGCCTCTCCGCCCTCGCGCGCCTCACCCCCGAGCCCAAGGAGCGCGCGCAGAAGTACCGCCGCCTCTCCGTCGCCGCGCGCGATCTGGCCTTCGACCTGGACCTCGCCGCCATCGCCCTCCAGGAGGTGCTGAAGGCGGAGCCGGATGACCTGCCCACCCTGGGCGAGCTGTGCGCCCTCCAGCGCAAGCGCTCGGACATGGCGGGCCTGGCCACTGCCCTGGAAGAGCGGGCACGCGTGGCCGAGGCGCAGGGCGACAAGCGGCTCGCCGCGGCGGCACTGCGCGAGCTGGCCAACGTGCTGGAGGCCCGGCTGGGCCGGCTCGGTGAAGCACTGGTGGCCCTGGAGAAGGCCGCGCGCCTGTCTCCGGAGCAGGCCGTGCTGCTGGAGCTGGCGGAGCTCTCGCTGCGCTGCGAGCGCCCCGAGCATGCCCGGCGCGCGTTGGAGTCGTTGCTGTCCACGCTGCCGCGCACCACCGCCCCCGAGCGCCTCGCGGACGTCCGCGCGCGCCTGGGCCGCGCGTGCGAGCTGATGGGAGACCGCGAGGCCGCCATCGCCGCCTACGCCCAGGCCTTCCCGCTGCGCCGCCTGGATGACGCGCTCGCCTTCCGGCTGGAGGCCCTCTACACGGAGGCGGGTGAGACGCGCGAGCTGGCCGAGCTGTGGGCCACGCGTGCCCAGGCCCTCGTCGCCGCCGAGCGCGCCGCCGAGGCCGCTCCGCTCTTCCTGCGGAGCGCCCGTGTCCTCCTGGAGCGCGGGGAGAAGGGCCCCGCCCTCCAGCGCCTGTCCGCCGCTCTCGACGCGAGCCCCTCCGGCCCCCTGGCCGCCGAGGCCCTGGACACCCTCGCCGAGCTGGAGCTGGAGCGCGGCGAGAAGCTGGAGGCCGCCCGCCTCTTCGCGCGCAAGGCCGCGCTCGTGACGGATGCCCGCGCGGGCGCGAAGCTCCTCTACCGCGCCTCCGTGCTCGCCATGGGCACCAGCCGCGAGGAGGCCTTCCTCGCCGAGGCCCTGGAGCGCGAGGCCTCCTTCGCTCCCGCGCGCATGCGCCGGGGCGAGCTGCGCATGCAGGCGGACCCCCGCGCCGCCCTCGAGGACTTCGAGGCGGTGCTGGCCCTGCCCGCGGTGGACCCGGACGCGCCCCGCGAGGACGAGCTGCTGGAGCTCACCCGTCGCGCCTCCGCCGCCGCCGTGCGCGCCGGCCGCCCGGACTCCGCCCGCCGACTGCTCGCGCAGTACTGCACCCTGGCCCCCGAGGACCTCGAGGCCCACGTGGAACTGGCCGGCCTCCACCGCAAGGCCGGGGCGCGCGAGGCGCTGGCGGACCTGCTCGCCACGCTGTGGCCGCGCCTCTCGGGAGACGCCCGCCGCTCCGCCCGCCGCGAGCTGGCCGAGTTGTGCCTCGCCCTGGGCCGCCCCGCCGAGGCCGCCGACGCCCTGCGCAGCATCCTCGCCGAGGAGCCCCACGACACCTGGGCCACGCAGGGCCTGCTGGAGCTGCTGCCCCCGCCGGGCGCCGGCACCGCCCAGGAGGAGGCCGAGCGCCTCGCCCTGCTGGGTACCCTCATTACTTCCGCCTCGGGGGACTCCCGCGCCGAGCTGCTCTCCCGCCGCGCCGCGCTCCACCGCAACGCCGGCCGCTCCCAGTCCGCGCGCGACGACTTCCTCGCCGCCACGAAGCTCTCCCACCGGCCCGCGCCCCTGTGGCTCGCCATCGCCGCGCTCGCCCGCGAGGCCGGTGACGACGTGGACGAGCTGGAGGCCTGGCGCCAGGTGGTGGCCTCCGAGCCGGAGCTCGCCGAGCGCGCCCGCACGCGGCTGCTCTCCATCGCCTCCGTGCTGGTGGAGAAGGACGCGCGTGCCCCGGCCCGCGAGGCCCTGCTCGCCGCCGTGGCGCTGCCGCTCTCCCCGGCCGAGCGCAGTGATGCCTTCTTCGCCCTCGCCACGCTCGCGCGCCGCGATGGGCTGGTGGATGCCGAGGCGGAGGCGCTCGCCGAGGCCGCGCGCCAGGGCCCCCTGCCTCGCCGTGTGGAGGCGCAGCTCGCTCGCGCGAACCTGCTCGAGAAGGCGGGCAAGCTCTCCGAGGCCGCGGACAGCCTGGAGGCGGCGCTCTCCCTCGCTCCGCGCCATGCCGGGGCCACCGCCGCGCTCCAGCGCGTGCTGCGGGAGCAGGAGGACTGGACGCGCCTCGCGGGCCTGCTCGCCGCCGAGGCCTCGCACGCGCCGCCTCCCGAGGCCGCCGCCCTCTACGCCGAGCTGGGCACCCTCCACCTGGAGCGCCTGGAGCAGCCCGAGGCCGCCGAGGCCGCGCTGCGGCAGGCGGTGCGCCTGGCTCCCGAGAACATCGACGTGCGCCGCCGCCTGGTGGCCCTCGTCGCCGGCCGGGGGGACTCCGCCGAGGCCGCGAAGCTGCTCGACGTCGGCACCAGCCACCTGCCTCCGGCCGAGGCCGCCACGCTCCTGCGCGAGGGCGCCGGGCACGCGCGCGCCGCGGGGGACATGGCCCGGGCCCTGGACTTCGCCCGCCGCGCCCATGCCCTCGTGCCCGCGCGCGACGCGCAGCTCGCCGAGCTGGCCGAGCTCCTCTTCCTGCAAGGTGACGTGAAGGAAGCGCTGCCCCTGCAGGAGCAGCTCGCCGCCGCCGCGGACTTCTCCTCCGACCCCGATCGCGCCGAGAAGGCCTGGCTGCGCCTGGGGGCCCTGGCCGAGAAGCTCGGGGACTCGCGCCGCGCGGTGTCCGCGTACAAGCGCCTGCTCGCCGAGAGCCCGCTGAATGAAGTGGCGGTGCACCGGCTCGCCGCGCTGCTGGAGAAGGACGAGCCCCGCGCCTCCTTCGACGTGCTCGTCGCCCACGCGCGCGCCCTGCCTCCCTCGGAGAAGACCGCGCAGCGCCTCGTGTCGCTGTCCGAGCGCGCCCGGGACTCGCTGGCCGACTCCACGCTCGCCGCGTCGCTGCTGGTGCGCGCGGCGGAGATGGCGGAGGAGCCGCTGCCGCTGCACGAGTCGCTCGCCACGCTCTACCGCAACGCGGGCCGCGTCCCCGAGCTGATGGCCCAGCTCCAGCGGGTGGCCTCGCTCAGCCAGGAGGCGGGAGACCTGGACGGCGCCATCTCGGCCTGCTCGGAGCACGCGCTCCTGGCCGAGGAGGCGGGCCGGGTGGACGAGTCCCTGCGCTCGCTGGAAGCGCTGCGCTTCCTCCTGGAGAAGGCGGACCGGAGGGACGAGGCCGCCGACTGCGAGCGTCACCGCGCGGAGATGCTGCGCGACGCGAAGCTGGACCTGCCCGCCGCCGAGATGGCGCTGGAGCGGGCCTTCACGCTGTCCGAGCAGCTCGACACGGCACGCATGGGCATCGAGCTGGCCGTGCGCCGGGACGACACCGCCGCCGAGGCCCGCTGGCTGGAGCGCGCCCTGCCGCTGCTGTCCGGCACGCGCGAGAAGGGCGAGAAGGCCCCGTGGCTGCTGCGGCTGGCGAAGCTGTACCTCGGCGTCCTGGGTGACTCCGGGAAGGCCGAGGGCTTCCTGCGCGAGGCGCTCCAGCTGGACCGCTCGCTCCAGGAGGCCGAGGCGCTCCTGTTCGAGCTGCTGGAGCGCGAGGGCCGCGTGGCCGAGCTGGCCGCGTGGTTCGAGGAGTCCGCCTCCTTCGAGCAGGACGCCGGCCGCCGTGCGCTGCTGCTGCTTCGCGCCGCCACCCTGTACCGGGAGCGCGCGGGACGTCCGGAGGCCGCCATCGTCGCGCTGCTCGCCGCGCGCGCCGCGGTGCCGGATGACCTGGGCATCACGCGCCAGGCGGCGGACCTGCTCCACGAGATGGGGCGCGAGGCGGATGCCGCCGAGTTCGACGCCCTGCTGCTGGAGTCGGACCCCTTCCAGGAGCCGCTGTACTCGCGCCACCGGGCGTGGCTGACGGAGACGGGCGACACGCAGGCGCTCGCCGCGCTGCTGTTGCGCCGGGCCCAGAAGCAGCCGCCCGCGCAGGCCGCGGAGAGCTACCTCGCCGCCGCCAAGGCCTTCCGCGAGGCCGGTGCGCTGGAGCGCGCGCTGCTGTGCGAGGACCAGGCCTTCGAGCTGGCTCCCTCCAGCGCCGAGGCCTTCCACGTGCTGCGCGCCCGCGCGGCCGGGGATGTGCGCCGGCTGGCGGAGCTGCTGTCCCTGCGTGCCGCCGCCGTGCCGCCCGAGCAGGCCCTGCCGCTGCTGCGCGAGCGCGCGGACAGCCTGCTGAAGGCAGGAGAGGTGCTGCTCGCCGCCCAGGCCTTCGACGACTACCTGGCCAAGGCGGGCAACGACGTGGACGCGCTCGCCACGCGCGCGGAGCTGGCCGCCGAGGGGGGAGGCCCGGGCGCGGCCCAGCCCTATGACCGGCGCCTGCTCGCCGCGGGAGGTGAGTCGCTGCCCGTGCCGGTGCGCGTGCGCACGCACCTGCGGCTCGGCCATGCCTCGCTGGCCTCTGGCGCGTACCGGGATGCCGCGGAGTCCTTCGAGGCCGTGGTGGCGCTCGAGCCCGAGGGGACGCGGGGCCAGGAGGCCCTGTCGCTCCTCGCCGAGGTGTACGGCAAGACGGGGGACTCCAAGGGCCTGTACCGTGCGTCCCTGAAGCTCGCGCGCAAGGCGGACGCGGCCACCGCCGAGGTGCTGTACCGCCGTGCGGCGGACCTCTTCGAGGACCCGAAGGACTCCATCGACGCGCTGCTGCACCTGGCGCGCCTGCGTCCCGCGGATGCGAGCATCATCGACCGGGCGGTGGTGGGCCTGCGTGCCCTGCGCCGTCCCGCGGACCTGCTCGCCGTCTACGAGGCGGGGGCCCATGCCTCCGGAGGCTCGCGCGCCGCGGAGCTGTTGCTGGCCGCCGCCGACGTCGCCGCGAGCCAGCTCGACGACCCACAGCGCGCCGAGGCCCTCCGGGAGCGCGCCGCCGAGGCGGACCCGAGCAACGTGGCCGCGCTGAAGGCCCGGGTGGAGGGCCTGCGCAAGCGGGGCGATTCGGCCGCGCTGCTGGAGGCGCTGGAGCGGCTGGTGCCCGTCACGGAGGACGAGGACGAGGCCGCCCTGCTGAGACTGGAGCTGGCGTCCCTGGCGGGTGCGGCCGGCCGCGAGCCGCTGGCCCGCGAGATGCTGGAGGCGGTGGTGGCCCGGGGCACGTCCGGCGCGGGCTACGCCGAGGCGCTGGAGGCACTGGAGCCGCTGCTCACCACGGAGCCGGGCCGGCTGGCCGAGGTGCGTCTGGCCCGGGCGGAGCTCCTGTCCAACGCGGAGCGCCGGGAGCTGTTGCTGGCCGCGTCGCGCGAGTTCGAGGCCGCGGGCCGCGTCGCGGATGCACTGCGCTCGGCGCGGGAAGCCGTTTCCATCGAGCCCGACGTGGAGTCGCTGAAGTGGGTGGCGGCCCTGCACCGGGTGGCGGAAGAGCCCGGACGCGCGGCGCAGGCGCTGTTGCAGGCGGCCCGTCTGGCGTACTCCGTGCAGCGTCCGGCGCTGTTGCTGGAGGCAGCGGACCTGTGGGAGTCCGCGGGTGAGAACGCCGAGGCCCTCGAGGTCATCGAGCGGGTGGCCTCGGAGGCCCCGGACACGCTGAGCCCGGCGGAGCTGGCCGAGCGCTTCCAGCGGCTGGGAGCGCCCGCGCGCGCCGTCGAGGTGGGCTTCGGGCCCGCGCTGGAGTCGGGGGACCTCACGGGGGCCCTGGCGCTGGCCGAGCGCGCCGGAGACGCGGCCCGTGTCCGCGAGGCGCTCTGGGCGCTGGTGTCGAAGCCGGACGCGGATGCCTCGCACGTCACGGACCTGGCCACGGGCCTGCGTGCCGAGGGCGACTGGGACGGGCTGCTGCGGCTGGCGGAGCTGCTCACGCAGTGGGACGTGGCGCTGGCCACGGAGCTGCGGGGCGAGGTGCTGCGCGCGGACGGGGCCTCGGCCGAGGCCCGCCTGCGCGCCATGGAGTGGCTCGCGACGGCGCCGGGCTTCACCGAGCGCCTGAAGGGCCTGCTGTCGGGCCTGGGGAGCTACCCCGAGGCGCTGTCCGAGGCGGTGCTCGCGCACATCCGGGCGCTGCCGCTGGAGGAGCGCATCGCGGCGCTGGAGGAGGCGGCGGACAACTGGGCGGAGCGGCGGGGCAAGCTGCTGCGCGAGCGCTTCCGGCTGCAGCGCGACGCGGGCCTCATGGCGGACGCGGCGGACACGCTGGGCCTGCTCATCCTGCTGGAGACGGACCCCAAGCAGCGCGCCAGCCTCCACGTGGAGCATGGCGACATGCTGATGTGGGCGGGCGACAAGCCGCGGGCGCTGGAGGCCTTCGAGAAGGCGCTCGAGGACGCGCCGGGCACGGTGCGCGCGCTGGAGTTCCTGCTCCCCATCTACGACGAGACGAAGAACCACGCGCGCTTCGTGGTGGTGGCGGAGCAGCTGGCGGCGATCCTCGCGGGCCCGGCGGCGATGGGGCTGTGGCGCGAGCGGCTCGCGGAGGCGTACGAGGCGCTGGGCCGGCTGTCCGAGGCGTCCGAGCAGCTCAAGCTGTTGCCGGAGACGCCGGAGCGGCTGGAGCGGCGCGCGCGGATCGCCGAGGCGCAGGGCCTCACGGGCGAGGCGCTGCAGTTGCGCGAGCGCCTCACGGACGAGCCGGCGCAGCTGGAGGACATCCTCCGCGAGTACCTGGACGGGCAGCTGGTGGTGTTCGCGGTGCGCCTGGCCGAGCGGCTCTTCCAGGCCGGGCAGCTGTCGATGCCGGCGAAGCGCCTGGTGGCGGAGCGGCTGTCGCCCACGTACGAGGGCTCGGCGCTGGCCATCCACCTCTGGCCCGAGCTGCTGCGGCAGCAGCCGGTGGACGCGGACGGGTGGACGCTGTACGCCGAGGCGCTGGCGGCCTGTGACGACGTGGCGATGGAAGTGGCGCGCGTGGACGGCTTCGGCGCGGCGCTCGTCTCCAGCACGGCGAGTGCCTCGGCGGCGACGATCTCCCCGGTGGCCCCGTCCGAGGGCTTCCGCCACGCACTGCCGCCGGACGCGGTGCCGGTGACGCCCGAGAGCATGCCCCGCCTGCACGCGGCGCTGCGGCCCACGCTGAAGGAGCTGGGAGCGAAGGCGCTGCGCGTCTTCCTGAATCCGGCGGGTGGCGTGGAGGCGTACCTCGCCTCGCCGGAGGAGCTGGTACTGGGAGCGGGGACGCTGGCGTGCTTCGGCCCGGTGGAGCTGGGCTACCTGTGCGCGCTGGCGCTGTGCCTGGGCGAGAAGGGCGAGGCGCTGAGCCGGCCCGGTGAGGTGGAGGGCTTCGACGAGGCGGCGGTGGCGGCGTTCCGCGCGGTGCCCACGTCGCTGGCGGCGTCGCGCGTGTTGGCGCACCTGTCGCCCGAGGTGCGTGGCTCCGACCCGTCCCAGGTGGACGTGGGCACGGTGCTGCGGACCAGCACGGCATTCCGCGCGGTGGCCCTCGCGGCCCTGGAGACCGTGTAACCTTCCGAGACCCTATATGCTCGCAAGACGACTGCTGCTCGTGTCGCTCCCCGTTGCCGCCCTGGTTGCCGCGTGCGTGTCCGAGACGGTGTTCCCAGGAGACCTGACCATCGGTACGTTCGACTTCCATGCCCAGGCCAACTGGGCGCGGACGGACTGCAAGGCGGACGGAGGCGACTTCAACCGGTTGGTGGACGGCGGCTTCGACTTCTCGGGCACCTTCTCGCGGGACAGCACGGATGGTGGGGTGTGGTTCACCATCGAGGGCTTCTCGCGCACGGCCACGTTCGATGCGCCGGCGCAGCGCTACACGACGATCCACCGGGCGGCGGCGCAGCTCGCGAGCTGTGGCGAGGGCTGTGAAGGCGCGCAGCTGGACGAGACGATGTCGGTGGTGGTGCTGAGCGACAGCCAGGACCGGGCGATTGGCAGCCGGTGCGGCAACATGCCGGATGCGGGAGTGCCGGACGGCTCGGTGCCGGGCCCCACGGCGAACGGCTATGACGCGGAGCGGGCCTGTGGTGAGTTGAAGGTGACCTTCCTCCCCGGTAAGAGCACGCAGTGCAAGTGCACGGTGTCATGCACGGCGGTGTATGGCCTGGAAGGGAAGCGGCGCTTCAATGGCGGGCAATAGCAAGAAGAAGGCAGTGGTGCTGCTGTCGGGCGGGCTGGACTCGACGACGGTGCTGGCGATGGCGAAGGCGGACGGCTTCGAGCCGGTGTGCCTGGCGGTGTCCTACGGGCAGCGGCACTCGGTGGAGCTGGATCGGGCGCGCCGGGTGACGCAGGCCATGGGGGTGAAGGACTTCCGGGTGGTGACGGTGGACTTGCGGCAGGTGGGCGGCTCGGCGCTGACGGCGGACATCGACGTGCCGAAGGACCGGCCCGAGAGCGAGCTGTCGCACGGCATTCCCATCACCTACGTGCCGGCGCGCAACGCGCTGTTCCTGTCGCTGGCGTTGGGGCTGGCGGAGGTGGTGGAGGCGAACGTCATCTACATCGGCGTGAACGCGGTGGACTACAGCGGGTATCCAGACTGCCGGCCCGAGTTCATCCGGGCGTTCGAGCAGATGGCGACGCTGGCGACGAAGGCGGGGGTGGAGGGGACGCGCTTCGAGGTGAGGGCGCCGCTGTCGGGGATGACGAAGGCGGACATCATCCGGGCGGGGGTGAAGCTGGGGGTGGACTATTCGATGACGCACTCGTGCTACGACCCGGATGCGGAGGGGAGGGCGTGTGGGCGGTGCGACAGCTGCGTGTTGAGGCGCAGGGGATTCGAGCAGGCGGGGGTCGCGGACCCGACGCCCTACGTGAAGGGAGCCTGAGATGGCGGGAGTGGCAAGCGTGGCGATGGGGCTGTGGCTGGCGGCGGGGAGCGCGCCGGTGGTGGACGCCACCGAGGTGGTGAAGGACCTGGTGGTGGACATGAAGTACGCCACGCCGGACAACTTCCTGAAGCAGAAGGTGTACCCGGACGGGGCGCGGTGCATGTTGCGGACGGATGCGGCCGAGCGGCTGGCGAAGGCGGCGGAGACGCTGCGGGCGCAGGGCTACCGGCTGAAGGTGTACGACTGCTACCGGCCGATCGCGGTGCAGTGGCAGATGTGGAAGATCCTCCCGAAGCCCGGCTACGTGGCGAACCCGAAGAAGGGGGGCAACCACAACCGTGGGGCGGCGGTGGACCTGACGCTGACGACGATGGACGGTCAGGAAGTGGAGATGCCGACGGAGTTCGACTCGTTCGAGCCGAAGGCGCACCACGGCTACCAGGGAGGGACGGAGACGTCGCGGAAGCACCGGGAGATCCTCCGGAAGGCGATGGAGGGAGCGGGCTTCAAGAAGAACCCGATGGAGTGGTGGCACTACGACCTGCCGGGAGCGACGAAGCTGCCGGTGCTGGACGTGCCGTTCACGAAGCCGGGGGAGTCTTCCGCGGTGAACTCCAACGGCGAAGGCCAGAAGTGACCTGAGGCGAGTTGCTGCGGCGGATTCCGTGGCCTCTGTCGGTGAGTCGGGAAGGGTATCGATGACGCACAGCATTTCTCCCGAGAACGTGATCCAGCACATGGAAGTGCCGGGTGAACGAGGCCTCTTCGTCGTCGGCTGCTTCGAAAAACGAGTGACCCTGCTGTCTCAGCAGGTGCGGGCGCTCAACATCGTTTTCGCTCTCCACCAGAACAAGCGATTGAAGGCTGGAAGCAAGGTCGCGGTTATCGGAGGAGGCGTTGCCGGTATGACAGCGGCCGCGGCAGCGGCTCGCCTCGGTTGCGACGTGACGCTCCTGGAGAAGAAGAACGCGCTGCTCTACATCCTCCGGGGAAATACTACCCGTTTGATTCATCCGCATGTCTATGACTGGCCCCTGGAAGGAGCGGAACGAGAGGATGCGGCACTGCCATTGCTCTCGTGGAAGGCAGGCCTCGCGAGTGGTGTGGTAAAGCAGCTCGAGAACGCCTGGGCTGCGCTTCCTGAGCGCTCGAAAATCGCCGCCATCTTCAATGTCGAATCCATCCATATCGAGATGGAAGGGAACCGCGCGGGGCAGCGCCTCATTACGTGGAACATCTCTTCCTCCACCACTTCTTCCCACGAAGAGGACTCCTTCGATGTGGTGCTCTTGACCGTGGGGTTCGGTCTGGAGAGGAAGGTTGACGGGATTCAGTGGAGTTCCTATTGGGACAATGACCGCCTGAATCAACCTGTTCGCGGAAGTAGCAGCGAGCGCTATCTGATTTCTGGTTGCGGTGACGGCGGGCTCGTGGACCTGCTTCGGATCCGCCTGGACGAATTCCGCCATGAGCGTGTTCTCAAGGAGTTCCTGAGCGCGTCCTCATTGGGACCGTTGAAAACCAGGCTGCTTGAGATCGAAGAGCAGGCCAGGCAGTTGGACGATGAGGCGGCCTCAAGTGCTCACATCGTCAAGCAATACAAAGAACTCCCGTACCTCGACGAGCTTGATGAGAAGATTGGATCCAGGCTCCGTGGCGACACGACTGCGGTGCTCAACGGGCTCGGTACAAGGCCACTGACGCTTCAGTCCAGTATCCTGAATCGGCTCCTGGTTTCCCGTCTTCTTTTCCGCTTCGGGGTTCACTATCGGCCGGGGCGTTTCAAATCCCAGAAGCAAGGGGAGCAGTACGAGGTTCGTTTCGATACGGGCAAGCCAGAGATATTCAATCACATCATCTGCCGCCATGGTCCTCACCCCAGTGCGCTCGAGGAGGAGTTCCAGAGCATCTGGAGTAAGTGTGAGCTCGTGAGGGCGCGCAATGTGCTCGACCAGACGCGCTGGCCTCTATGGCCGAGGGGGTTCTTCGGGCCCGAAGACGAACCCAACGAGAGGCGTCCAAGCAGCTCAAGCCAACCAGTTCATTCTCCCAACCCAGGGGGAGAGTCGCATGGAGGCTCGGCAGGTGCTGTAGCCGTTCAGCAGCCTGGTAGACCTGAACCAGTGTCACAGAGGGCTGTGGTTTCGTTGGAGCCGCGGAGCGAGCCATCTCGCGATAAGGCCGTGGATACCAGGCGCGAGCGCCCGGACTCGGATGTGCTGTTAAAAGGCTCAAGCAAAACCCACGTGACCCTCCGATTTCAGGATGCGCTAACGGCCACCCCAGCCAAGCCTGAACCGGTGTCGCGCAGGGCCGCAGTTTCGTCAGATTCGCGAAGCGAGCCATCCAATAATAAGGCCGAGGGCACCAAGCGCGAGCGCTCAGGACCGGAGCCGTTGATGACGGGCAGCCCTGCGGTAGATGCGGTTGGTGCCTCTTTGCCGCGAGAACGGTCTGCATCTCCCGGTGCCTCGCAACCGGCTCAGGAACCGGTGGTCGCAACCGAGCAGCGACCGGCAGGGCAGGATTCAAAAGACAGCCCAGCGGCTCCGAAGAGTGGTGGGAAGTCAATGTCTGCTGGTGCTGTGCTGCTGATAGGGGCGGCTGTCGGGTTCTTGTTGTTGAAGGACCGGCAGCAGGTCGCTGCATCGGACACCAACGAATCGGACAGGCGACGCACTGGCGTCGTGAACACTCCTCCTCCCAGTTCCAAATCCCCTGGAGGGGCCAGTAGTGAGGGCAACTCCTCTGCGAAGCTTCGGCAGCTTCATCGGGTTCGTTCTCTTCAATCGGGCGAACAGTCGCAAACGCTGGCCGCGTTGCCGCCCGGAGTATTCGCCTTTGTTGACCCTGCCGCTCAATTTCTCTCGCTTCAAGCGCCGACCGCTCGAGTCCAATCATCCGACAATGTCGAAGTACACAGGCTTTCTGATGGTCGGTTTCATCTTGTTGGATATGTTTGGGATGTCGAGTCCCGTGCGCTTGGAACGGGCAGGTCAACCCCTGTGTTCTTGTTTCCTCGTCCGTATGGACGCAGCCAGGTTCTTGTCAGTATTCCGTTCGACAGAATTCGCTCGGCACATGTGAAGAGCGAACAGGGCCAACGCTCGCTAAGCCTTGAAGTGGGTGGCTCTACGGAGATGTAAATGAAAATCCAGATGGGTGGTTTGAAGTTGGTAGTGATTTGCTTCCTCATGCTGCCCCTGATGGGGGCGGATGGTGGTTGCGGTGAAGGGACGGATCCCACGCAACCAGGTGTTGTGACTCCACCGGAGCCCAAGTGCACCCCGCGGACTTGTGGGGGATGTTGCTCAGGCGATGTGTGCCGTGAGTTGCAAAGCAACGCTGCTTGCGGAAGCTTTGGGGCGACGTGTGCTGTGTGTCAGGGCCTCAAGAGCTGTCAGTACGAGACTCAGTCGCAAGACTGGGATTGCCGCCCTGCGAAGTATTCTATTCAGCCCCTGATGGCGTCGATTCCGTCGTCGGACCCGAATGATGGTGCCGATTGGGATGTTGATGGCTCAGCGCCTGATGTCGTCGTCACGTTGAGCTGTCCAAAAAATGGGTCTACGGTTTTTGTGAGCACACCGGAAGTGTCGAGCTATACGCCCACATGGACCACTGGGGCTTGTGAAGCGACAGCCGAGGAGTTGATGAAGTCTCCGATGAATATCTATGTCATTGATGTGGATGCCTTCTTCGATGACGAGATCTTCTCTGGGCCGTATACGTTCAAGGCAGAGGATTTTGATAAGCCCGCAGTGGAAATCCCCATTTCCGCTAGTGATTCGACAAGTGTGCTGCGGCTGCAGATCTCCCGGCGACTGTAGCTCAGCGGGAATTCTGCATCGTTTCATCAGGAGCCGATGGCGAGGAGATGCCTGCTTTGCATGCTCTCGCAATCGCCATCGGCTTCACTGTGAAACCCCCAGCGCTACTTCGGTCGCACCGCGCCGTACGAAATACAAGTTCCCGAGGTTTTATAGCGTGGCGTTCAGCTCGAGCACGGGCAGCTTGGGGCTCATGACATCCGGGTACTTGATGCCGGCGCCCGTATTGAGCAGCAGCACGCGCTGACCGGCATTCAGCCACCCATCGCGCAGCAGCATCCGAGCGGCCCCGACGAGCGCCGCACCTTCAGGGCAGATGAACGCCCCCTCCATGCGGCTGATGCGCTCCAGTCCCCACATCGTGTCCGCATCCGGCACGGCGACGCAGGTGCCCCCGGTCTCGCGAACGGCCTGGAGCACGAGGAAGTCGCCGAGGGCCTTGGGCACGCGAATCCCCTGAGCCACGGTCGACGCGTTCTCCCACTTCTCGGAGACGTCCTTGCCCTCGCGGAAGTCCTTCACGATGGGCTGGCAGCCCTCGGCCTGGACGGCGACGAGCTTGGGGAAGCGGACGTTCTCGGGGAGCCAGCCCATCTCGCGCATCTCCAGCAGGGCCTTGTAGATGCCGATGATGCCCACGCCGCCGCCGGTGGGGTACAGGATGACGTCGGGCAGGGTCCACCCGAGCTGCTCGGCGATCTCGTACCCCATCGTCTTCTTGCCCTCGATGCGGTACG